>NZ_DASQPW010000278.1:0-11318 GCF_035643755.1 Stackebrandtia sp.
GGCTGTATTCGATGCGCTGGGACAGTCGCCTGGTGGTGACCGCGTCCCAGCCGTCGGCCTCGGCCATGGCGCGGGCGGTCGAGACGATCAGTTGGTGGCGCTCGGCGCGTTCGCGTTCCTTGCGGGTTGTCGTCGTCACAGCCGAAATTCTAGCACCGCTAGCCAATCGAGCGCGACTAGTGGTACTGTCGCTCGTGAACCTAGCGACGCTAGAAAAACTGCCCCTGATATGAAACTTACGAAACTGAGGAAACCCCCATGTGGCTCAAGCGAATCACCGTCATCCTGATCCTGCTCCTCGTCGCCTTCGTCTTCTGGTTCGGCACCGGGTTCCTCTACGACCCGCACGGCATGGCCGTCGGTTTCGGGCTGCCGAAGTCCGCCGTGCCCAGCGGCGACGTCAACGCGTTCCTGAACGTCAAGGGGGTGCGCGACGTTGTCACGGGCCTGATTCCCCTGGTGCTGCTGCTGACCCGACAGATCAAGGCTCTGGCCTGGGTGCTTTTGACCACGGCGCTGATCCCGATCGGCGACGCCACCATCATCTTCAGCTACGGCGGAGACCCCGCCACCGCGATCGGCGTTCACCTGGCCACCGCGACCTACCTCGTCGTCACCTCGCTGCTGTGCTTCACGATCGCGTCCCGCGCGAAGAAGCGGTCGGTGGAAGCCTGACTCGGCGGCTGGGCGGCGACGCCGCCCAGAGTCCCCGCGCAACCCTCGGCCTCGGCGGCTAACACATCCGCCGACGCCGAGGGTCCGCTGTGCTTCAGGACCAACCGAAAGGACGTATCGGTGCCGAGCTACTGACGCACTGTTGCCAAACAATCACCTGTCGTCATATCCTCACGGGGACGACCACTTCTCCCCGTCCACAAGGAGACCCCGATGCGGCTTTGCCGAATCGCCCTCGCCAGCGCGGCGACCGTCGCTGCGACCCTGGCGGCCACGGGCACCGCCTCCGCCGAGGAACCCAACGCGGCCACCTGCGAGACCAAGGAGGTGACGGTGACGGGCACCGACGTCCCCGTGATGCTGCAACCCGCCGCCGACGCCCCGCGGCTGTTCGTCGCCAAGCACGGCGAGTTCTTCACCTGTAGCGAGGCCAAGAAGGGCGGGGAACACAGCGATTGCGGCGCCAGCGACAGCACCGCATGGATCACCATCACGGACCTCAAACGCTTCGACGCCTACATTCCGAGCAGCTGCCTGGCCGACGTCCATCGCTAGGATCGTTGCCCCTCAACGCGAGACGACGACCGCCACGTACACCGCCAAGCAGGCCACGGCCGTGGCCGCCAGCAAGACCCAGTCGCCGCCGCGCATCCGCCGAATCCGCGCGTGCGTCCGCGGCACGCCCGAGTCGAAGCCGCGCGCGTCCATGGCGGTCGCCAGCCGCGTCGCCCTGCGGATCGCGCCCACCAACAGCGCGAACATGGTGGAGGCGAACAACCTCAGCCGCCGCACGGGATTCCACCCCGCGTCCACCCCGCGCGCCCGCCGCGCCATCGCGATCAGCCGCCACTCGCCCGCCAGCAACGGCAGCATCCGAAACGCCGCCAGGGCCCCGATCGCGAAGCGCGGCGACACCCGCAACTGCTGAATCAGCGCGTCGGCCAGGTCGGTGGGATCGGTGGTCGCCAACGCCAACACCCCCGGAATCGCCATGGCGCCCACCCGCAGCGCCAACGCCAGGCCGTTATCCACATCGGACGAGGTGACGTGCAGCGGCCCCGCGTCGAACCACACCGTCCCGCCGCCGCCCGTGGCGAACACCGTGTTGACCACCCCCACGGTGAACGCGGCGAACGCCAGATACCTGATCCGCCACAGGAACCGCCCCACCCGCACCCCCGTCAACGGCAGCAGCGCGGCCTCGATCACCAGCAGCGTCAGCCCGAGCGCCCAGTCGGTGCTCGACAGCGCCAGCCCGGCGATGAGCGAGGCGGCGGCCAGCTTCGCCAAGGGGTTGGCGCGCACGATGATCGCGCTCGGCGCGGCGACGGCGGCGGGCGTCAGCATGTCCGTCCCCCCTCCATGACGAGCGTGCGATCGGCCAGGGCGTCGGTGAAGTCGGTGTCGTGCGTGACCACGGCGATGGCGTGCCCGCTGTCGCGCAGGCCCGCGATGAGGTCGACCAGTTCACCCCAGGTGCGGCGGTCCTGGCCGAACGTCGGTTCGTCGAGGACGAGAATCCTTGGCGCGCAGGACAACGCGGTGGCCACCGACAGGCGTCGCGCCTCCCCTCCCGACAGGGTGAACGGGTTGGCTCGCGCCAGGTGGCTCAATCGCAGGTGCTCCAACAGGTCCGCCACCCGCGCCTCGACGTCCGTTTCGGACATTCCCGCCGCGCGCGGTCCCAGCGCCAGCTCCTCGGCGACCTGGGAGGTGACGAACTGGTGCTCGGGGTCCTGGAACACCGAGCCGATCCGGCGCGCCAGCGCGGGCGCCCGCCAGCGATGCGGCGGCCTTGCGGACGGCCCACCCTCGACGCCAACCCGTCCCGTGGTCGGCGCCAGCAGCCCGCCGAGCACGAGCGCCAGGCTGCTCTTGCCCGAACCGTTGGCCCCGGTGACCGCCAGCAGCCCGCCGTCGCGCAGCTCGACGTCCACATCGGTCAACGCGGCGCGCGGCGCGTCGGGGTAGCGCACGCCGACCTTCTCGGCGCGCAACCGCGTGTCCCCCGACGACGAGCCGTCGGGGCGGGCCGGGTCGGGCCCCGGCGGCGACGACCAGGGCTCGGGCACCCATACGCCTTGGGCGGCAAGGGAGGCGCCGTGCTCGGCGAAGACCCGCTGGGGCGTCCCGTCGGCGCGGATGCCGCCGCCGGGCTCCAGAACGACGACGCGGTCCACCAGCGGCAGCACCTCGCCGACGCGGTGCTCCACCAGGATGAGCGTGGTGTCGCGCCCCTCCAGCACCCGCGACAGCCCGTCACGCACGGCCGCCGCCCCGAGCGGGTCGAGGTTGGCGGTGGGCTCGTCGAGCAGCAGCACCTCGGGCTCGGCGGCGAGCACGCCCGCCAGCGCCAGGCGCTGCTGCTCGCCGCCCGACAGCGCGTGGGTCGAGTGGTCCAGCGGGTAGTCGAAGCCCACGCTCGACAGTGCCTTGTCGACCATGGGCCAGATGTCGGCGGTGGGCACGCCGCGGTTCTCCAGCCCGAAGGCGACGTCGTCGCCGCTTCGGGCCATGACGAGCTGGGTCTCGGGGTCCTGGAACAGGATGCCGACGCGGTCGCGACGGGTCCTGGCGTCGGCGCCGTCGATGAGCACCTCGCCGTCCTGCTCGCCCGAGTCGGCGGCGAGCAGGCCCGCGCAGGCGGCCAGCAGGGTGCTCTTGCCCGCGCCCGAGGCGCCCAGCAGCAGCACCCGCTCGCCGTGCTCGACGCGCAGGGTGACGTCGCGGACGGCGTGGGCGGCGCGGCCCGCGTGGCGCCAGGAGAAGCCCCGCAGCTCTAGTGTGGACACCTACACGAGCGCCCGTCCGCGGCCCGCGGGGAAGCGGTCGAGCACGCCCGTGGCGGCCAGGGCCTTGACCAGGGCGGGCGCGCCGAGCCCCGCGATGACGGCGCTGGAGAGGGTCGCGAACGCGACGTACGGCACCTGGTAGCTGAGGAAGCCCAGCGTCGGATAGTACAGGACGGTGTCGAATGTGGACGCGAACAGTCCCGCCAGGGCGCCCGACACGACGCTGGTGGGCAGGCCGAACCTGCGGTAGCGGCCCGCCGCGAAGGCGAGTTCACCGCCGAGGCCCTCGGTGAGGCCCGACCAGATCGTCACGACTCCCCACTGTGAACCCAACAGGGCCGACACGGTGGCGGCCAGGGCCTCGGTGAGCAGGCCCGCGCCGGCCTTGCGGATGATCAGCGGGGCCAGGACGGCGGGGATCAGCCAGACGCCGTAGATGATGGCCTTGAGGGGCGGGAAGAAGCCGAGGCTCGCGTCGGCCGCGTTCCACACGAGATTCCAGGCCCAGAACACCACGCCGAACGCGACGGCCAGGACCGCGGCGACCACCACGTCGATGGTGCGCCACTTGTATACCGAGTTCATGTTTCGTCCTCCCAGACGGCAGCGGGCAGCTACAGGGGAGGGTGAATTCGACTTCCTTCGCCGGTATTAACCGGATCAGGTTCGAGGGTCTGCGTGGTACGCACTCTCAGCCTCAGGGGCTCCCCTGTCGTATTCCCGACACTAACACCCGGGCCGCCGCCCGCGGGTAGTCACTTCCGTCGATGTATGCGTTGTTGGCAATGATTTTCAATTGCGTCATCATGGGGTCCATGAGAGCCCCCCTTTCCCGATTCCTCGCCGTGGCCGGGGCCGCGGCGCTGGCCGCCGGCGGGCTGGCCGCCTGCACCCCGTCCGCCGCGGGCGACGCCGACGTCCGCGTGGCCGCGTCGTTCTACCCGCTGCAGTACGTGTCCGAACAGGTCGGCGGAAAACGGGCGGCCGTAACGAATCTCACCCCGCCCGGCGGCGAGCCGCACGACCTGGAGCTGAAGGCCAAGGACATGGCCGCCCTCGCCGACGCCGACGTCGTGGTCTACCTCGACGGACTCCAGCCCGCCGTCGACGAGGCCGTCCACGAACAGGTCCCCGACAAGGGCCTGGACGTGGGCAAGACCACCAAGCGCCACAAGGCATCCGACACCGGCGCCGAGGCCGCCGACGGCACCTGGGACCCGCACGTGTGGCTCGACCCGACCCGCCTGGCCAAGATCGCCGACGCCGTCGCCAAGCGGATGAGCGACGCCGACCCCGACCACGCCGCCGACTACCGCCACAACGCCGCCGCCCTCGACAAGAAGCTCGACAAGCTGGACGCCTCCTACCGCGACGGCCTGTCCGACTGCGACCGCCACGACATCGTCACCTCCCACGCCGCCTTCGGCTATCTCGCCGACCGCTACGGCCTCCACCAGGTCTCGGTGTCGGGGCTGTCGCCCGAGGCCGAGCCGAGCACCGAGGCGATGAGGCGCGTCACCGACTACGTGAAGAAGCACCACGTCACCACGATCTTCTACGAGACCGCCGTCAGCCCCGCGATCGCCAAGTCCCTGGCCGAGGGCACCGGCGCCGCCACCGCCGTGCTGGACCCCATCGAATCGGTGAAACCGGGAAGCGGCGACGACTATCCATCGTTGATGGACGCGAACCTGTCCGCCCTCCAAACCGCCCTGGGGTGTCACACATGAATGTCGTCGAGGTGTCCGATGCCGTGTCCGGCTACGAGGCGCGCCGCGTGCTGCGCGGCGTCGACCTGACGGTGCGTGCCGGTCAGGCCGTGGCCCTGCTGGGCCCCAACGGTTCGGGAAAGTCCACACTGGTCAAGACCGTCCTCGGCCTGGTGCCGCTGTCCTCGGGCGACGCGCGGCTGTTCGGCACCCCCGTGCGCTCCTTTCGGCAGTGGCGCCGCGTCGGCTACGTCCCCCAGCGCCTCGGCGCGGGCGGGGGAGTGCCCGCCACGGTGTCCGAAGTGGTGTCGGCGGGCCGGTTGTCGCGCCGCCGCATCCCGATGCCCGCCACCCGCGCCGACCGGCTCGCCGTCGCCGAATCCCTTGACGCCGTTGGCCTGTCCGACCGCTCGCGCGACGCGGTGTCCACACTGTCGGGCGGCCAACAGCAGCGCGTCCTCATCGCCCGCGCCCTGGCCACCGAGCCCGACCTGATGGTCCTCGACGAACCCACCGCGGGCGTCGACGCCGCCAACGCCGAGATCCTCACCGACGTCCTCCACCGGCGCCGCGCCCGGGGCACCGCGATCCTCCTGGTGGTCCATGAACCCGGCCCGCTGCGCGACCTGATCGACACCGCCGTCATGCTGTCCGACGGCGCCGTGACGTACTCCGGTCCCGCGCCCACCGACGGCAGCGAACCCGGCTGCCACGTCGCCGACCCGACCCAACCCAGCGGACTGTGGAGTGTGGCCTGATGGAGATATTCACCTACGGCTTCATGATCCAGGCCCTGATCGGCGCCCTGATCGTCGGCGCCTGCGCCCCCTCGGTCGGCGTGTTCCTGGTCCAAAAGCGCATGGCCCTGATCGGCGACGGCCTCGGCCACGTCGCCCTGACCGGCGTCGCCTTCGGCTTCCTCACCAACATCTCGCCACTGTGGACCACCCTGGTGATCACCGCGCTGGGCGCCGTGGCCGTGGAGATCATCCGCACCCGCGGCAAGGCCAGCGGCGATGTCGCCCTGGCCCTGCTGTTCTACGGCGGCATCGCCGGCGGCGTCTTCGTCACCTCGCTGGCCTCGGGCCGCACCAACGCCAGCCTCAACCAGTTCCTCTTCGGCTCCCTGCTGACCACCTCGATCGCCGACATCTGGGTGATCGGCGTCCTCGGCGTCGTCGTGGTCACCATGATGGTGCTGCTGCGCCCGTGGCTGTCGGCCATCTGCCACGACGAGGAACACGCCCGGGTCTCCGGCCTGCCCGTCCAGACCCTCAACCTGCTGCTGGCCGTCACCACCGCCGTCACCGTCTCGGTCGCGATGCGCGCCGTCGGCCTCCTGCTGGTCAGCGCGCTGCTCGTGGTCCCCGTCGTCACCGTCCAGCAGCTCACCCGCGGCTTCTCGGCCACCATGTACGGCGCCATGGGCCTCGGCCTGGCCACCGCCGGCGGCGGCTTCGTCATCGCGGGCCTGCTGGGAACCGTCCCGCCCGGGGCGGCCATCGTCGTGCTCGCCGTGGCGCTGTTCGTCCTGGTCGCGGCGGGTCGCGCGGTCTTCTTCGCCGTCCGCCGCCGCCAGGCCTGACCCGAAAGTCGCACAAATTTGTCCGATACCGCGATCCGGGTCGCGCCACCACGGGCGGTACGTTGAATCCGACAGCGGTAGGAGGACACATCGCCGCATGAACGAATATCAGGCGGCCGGGGAGCTTTTGCGCGCCCTGGCCTCACCCATGCGCATCGCCATCGTGACGGAGCTGGCCGACGGCGCCAAATGCGTCCATGACATCGTGGACGCACTCGGGGCCCCGCAGCCGCTGATCTCGCAGCATCTGCGGGTACTGCGCGCCGCCGGGGTGGTGCGCGGCGATCGCCGGGGACGCGAGATCGCCTACGCCCTGACCGACAACCACATCGCCCATATCGTCGCCGACGCCATTCACCACGCAGGGGAGGCGCGTCCATGAACGACACTCGCACCATGCCACGCAGCACCAAGCAACGTACCGCCGTGATGGAACTGCTGGCCGACATCGACGGGTTCCACAGCGCCCAGGAACTCCACACCATGCTGCGCGACCGCGAAGCCAAGATCGGGCTCACCACCGTGTACCGCACGCTGCAGGCCCTGGCCGACGGCGACGAGGTCGACGTGATGCGGATGCCCTCGGGCGAGCACCTGTACCGGCGCTGCTCCTCCGGCCACCACCATCACCTGGTGTGCCAGAAATGCGGACGCACCGTGGAGGTCGCCGGCCCCGACGTGGAGCGCTGGGCCGAGACCGTCGCGGCCGAACACGGCTTCACCAACGTCACCCATACGGTGGAAATCTTCGGCCGCTGCGCCGAATGCGGGGCCCGAACTACATGAACAGCTTGGCGACGCCCAGCGCCGCCAGGGCCGCCACCACCGCGACCCGCCCCACCCGCGTGGCGGTGCCGGTGCGCTTCGACCAGGTCGCGTAGAGCACGAAGCCCGCGCCCCCCGCCAACAGCAGGGTCAGCACGGCACCGGCCACACCCGGCGTCCACAGGAAGCCGACGGTGATCACCAGGACGGCCAGGAACACCGCGATCTTGGGAAGCCGCTCCAGCCACTTCAGCAACGCGACCGGGCCCTCGGGGGGCTGGTCGGCCGCGTTGTCGCCGGTGGGCGCGGTGTCGGTCGGGGTGCTGGGCGAGTCGCTGGTCAAGATGTGGGTTCTCCGGCTACGGGTCGGGAATGAATTCCGGTAGCGTCATCATATGTTCTTGGCACAAGGAGCTGCCAGATGTTGGTGGTGAATCGTTTCGACGTCGGCGACGACGCGGGCGCGTTTCGGGCCGAAGTCGCCGGTGCGCTGCGAGCACTCTCACAGCGTCCGGGTTTCGTGCGGGGGCATTGCGGGCCCAATATGGACGAACCGGGGCGCTGGGTGCTCGTGACCCAGTGGGACTCGGTGGGGTCCTATCGGCGGGCGCTGTCGGCCTTCGACGTGAAGATGAACGCCACCCCGCTGCTGTCGCGGGCGCTGGTGGAGCCGTCGGCGTTCGAGATCGCGCTGGCCTTTGAGGCCGGTGAACTCACCGAACACGACACCGACCGCGCCAGCGATGACGCCGGAGCCGTCCAGCGATGACCGACGCACCGCAGGCGCCGTCCTCGCCGCCGCCCCTGGCCCCGTCGCCCATCCCCACGCCGCCGGGCACGCCGCCGCACGGCATTCCGGTGCCGACGTCCGGCGGGGTCGACCTCCTCCCGGCACCGCCGCGCGGTCCGGGCGTGAAGGTGCCGTTCGCCGCTCCGCCGCGCGACGTCGACAAGACCCGCACGGTGGTGACCATCGTGCTGTCCGCGGTCGTCGCGATCGTCCTGTGTGGAGGCGTTCTGGTCGGCACCGTCTCGGTGCTGGTGTGGTCCAGCAACGAGATGACGACGCGGGCCTTTCGCACCGCCAACGCCTTCATGAGCGACATTGTGGACAAGAACTACAAGCACGCCTACAAGTCGATGTGCTCGGCGGCGCGCCACGAGACCGGCGCCGACGAATTCGGCGCGGCGTGGGAGCGCCAGGACATCACCCGGTTCCACCTGTCGAGCCAGATGCACAACGGCGCCAACGGAAATCTGGTGGTGCCCACCGAGGTGGTCAGCCTCGGCCGCGAGAAGGTAATCGACTTGACCCTCAAGGTCGACCCGCAGACCATGAACATGGCCGTGTGCGGTTACTGATCCGTACCGTGTATCACCGTCCAAAACCAAAAACGTAGGCTTGTCGTTCGGCGTTACCTCGCACCTACCTGGGGCGTTGATCCGAACGTCGCCGGGCGTACACTCGCCCGCGTCCCACAACCGACCTCCAGCCGGATGGAAGATTTATCGTGTCAATCGACAGCATCGACTCCTTGATCAGCCTCTGCAAGCGCCGTGGTTTCGTGTTCCCCTCCAGCGAGATCTACGGCGGAACCCGTTCGGCGTGGGACTACGGTCCGCTGGGGGTGGAGCTCAAGGAGAACATCCGCCGCCAGTGGTGGAAGTCCATGGTGCAGCAGCGCGATGACGTCGTGGGCATCGATTCGGCGGTGGTGCTGGCCCGCCAGGTGTGGGAGTCCACCGGTCACGTTCGGGAGTTCACCGACCTGCTGACCGAGTGCCAGTCCTGCCACAAGCGCTTCCGCGCCGACCACCTGCTCGAGGAGTACGAGGCCAAGCACGGCCACGAGCCCGAGGACGGCGTGCGTTCCCTGGTGTGCGCCAACTGCGGCACCCGCGGCGCCTTCACCGAGCCGCGGATGTTCAACACCATGATGAAGACGTACCTGGGCCCGGTGGAGAGCGAGGACAACGTCCACTATCTGCGGCCCGAGACGGCGCAGGGCATCTTCGTCAACTTCACCAACGTGATGACCGCGGCGCGCAAGAAACCGCCGTTCGGCATCGCGCAGGTCGGCAAGTCGTTCCGCAACGAGATCACGCCGGGCAACTTCATCTTCCGCACCCGCGAGTTCGAGCAGATGGAGATGGAGTTCTTCGTGGAGCCCGGCTCCGACGAGGAATGGCACGAGTACTGGCTCAACGAGCGCTGGAACTGGTACCTGGACCTGGGAATCAGCGAGTCCAACATCCGCCGCTACGAGCACCCCAAGGACAAGCTCGCCCACTACGCCAAGCGCACAGTGGACATCGAGTACAAGTTCGGCTTCGGCGGCAAGGAGTTCGACGAGCTCGAGGGCATCGCCAACCGCACCGACTTCGACCTGTCGTGCCACACCGCGGGCTCGGGCGTCGACCTGTCCTATTTCGACCAGAGCAAGAGCGAGCGCTGGACCCCGTACGTCATCGAGCCCGCCGCCGGTCTCACGCGGTCGGTGCTGGCCTTCCTCATGGAGGCCTACGACGTAGACGAGGCGCCCAACACCAAGGGCGGCGTCGACAAGCGCACCGTGATGCGCTTCGACCCGCGGCTGTCGCCGGTGAAGGTGGCGGTGCTTCCGTTGTCCCGCAACGAGAAGCTGTCGCCCAAGGCCCGCGATCTGGCCGCGACGCTGCGCAAGCGCTGGGTGGTGGACTTCGACGACGCGGGCGCCATCGGACGGCGCTACCGCCGCGCCGACGAGATCGGAACCCCGTTCTGCGTCACCGTCGACTTCGACACCTTGGACGATGACGCGGTGACCGTGCGCGACCGCGACTCCATGAAGCAGGAGCGCATCTCGCTGTCCAAGGTGGAGTCGTTCCTGCTCGAGCGGCTGCCCGGCTGCTGATCTTCGACGACACGAGGCGCCGGACGCACCAGTCGCGTCCGGCGCCTTCGCGTGTACGAGATCCCGTTGGCGTTCGAGCCGCTTCTCAGCGGAACGCGCGCACCACGATCGCGGGCGCCACCCAGTCCCGCAGCGCGGCGGGAACGGCGTCGTCGAGGTCCACGGTGTATCGCTGGCGGCTCACCGACGTCCACAGGGAAGCGGGACTGTCGGGAACCGTGATGACGTCCGCCGATACCCGCCCGGTCGGCTTGTCGAGTACGGCGGTGCCCCCGTTCAAGAAGGCGGCCTCGGCGGCGGCGTGTTCCGCGGTGCTCAACACCGGTGGGTGGGAGCCGTTGCGGCGTGACTGTGGCATGGTCGAAAACTCCTTCCGCAATACCCAACGCTCGGACGCGCCGGTCAGTTGCGGATATGTGCTGCTTTCCATCGAACGTATGGCGATTCTTCGCCCGCCTCATCCCCGATTCGTGCCGCCACGCCGATGCCCCATGGCCCGATCGCGGGGTAGTCTTCGGGCCGCACAGCCGACGACGAAAACACGGCCCGGTAGGTAGTCCGGGCGTCCGCGAAGCGCGGATCAGTAACCTCCCTCCCAGGGTGTCCGGTCGCCGGGAATCGCTGAACAACCATGGGAGGACACCATGTCGAGCACGTTCACCGTGTTCTTTGAGGATCCGTTCTGGGTCGGCGTTTTGGAGATCGCCGGCCCCGATGGCGTGCGCGCCGCCAGGCACGTCTTCGGCCCCGAGCCGAGCAACGCCGAGCTGTGGCAGTTCGTCCGGCGCGATTTCGGACGGCTGCTGGACGCCGCCATGGCCGCGCCGCCGGTGCCGCCCGAGCGCCGCGTCCGTCCTCAGGTGACGAACCCGAAGCGGCTGGCCCGCGCCGCCGCGCG
>NZ_DASQPW010000279.1:0-13940 GCF_035643755.1 Stackebrandtia sp.
CCACTCGCCCCAGGAGCCGTCGGCGCGCTGCGACCGGGTCGCGGCCGTTCCGTTGGAGCGCAGGGCGAAGACCTCCAGGCGCCCGTCCTTGTCGGCGCCGACGGTCGGCACCGTGGCGAGGTCGGTGCCGAACTCCTCCCAGTCGCCGTCGAGCCCGCGGCTCAGCAGTGTGGACCGATCCTCGGCCAGCGCGAACAGCCGCACGTCGCCCGCGGCGTCCAGCGCCGCGGCGGGGTTGGCGGGGCTGTGCCACAGCGGCGGCGCGTCGCGCCAGTGCAGGGGCGCGAGGTTGAGGCCGTCCTCGAACCAGCCCGCGGCGGTGACCCACCAGTCGTCGCCGTCGCGCACCACCTCGGCGCAGTGCGCGGGGACGTGTCCGGCGTAGTCCTTCAGCTTGAACGCCAACGGGTCCCGGCTGGCGAACACGTCGGTGCCGACGTATCCGTTGCGGGTGCCGATGAACAGGTACCACCAGCCGTCGCGTTCCACCACGAACGGGGATTCGGTGACCGACACGGTGTCGGCGGTGACGGCGTCGGTGTAGACCGCGCGGGCGTCGCCCCAGTGGCGCAGGTCGGTGGAGGTGCGGGCGGCGACCATGTGGCGGTTGTCGTCGCTGACCTCGGTGTAGTACAGGACCCACTGGTCGCCCACCCTCCGCACCATGGGGTCGCGGGCGGCCAGGCCGTGCCGGAACAGCGGGCCGTCGGGGTCGCGGGTCCAGTCGGTCAGGTT
The DNA here is from genome assembly GCF_035643755.1 of Stackebrandtia sp. Classification (NCBI taxonomy): domain Bacteria; kingdom Bacillati; phylum Actinomycetota; class Actinomycetes; order Glycomycetales; family Glycomycetaceae; genus Stackebrandtia; species Stackebrandtia sp. The sequence goes on from NZ_DASQPW010000279.1 coordinate 736, forward strand.
CGTGGAGGTGGCCAGGTTGATGGCCCAGCCGTCGTCGGGGTCGGCGGCGCCGGCGGCGTAGAACATGTAATAGGTACCGTCGTGCTCGACGACGTGCGGCGCCCACAGGTGGTCCTCCCCGTGGTACGACGGGTCAGTGGTCAGCGCGTAGGGCCGGGTTGTCCACGGCCCGTTCAGGTCGGGCGCGGTGGCGTGGGCCAGGTTGTCCTCCACGGCGGAGTCCGGGACCTTCCCGGGCGGCGCGGTCTTCCCGGTGATGGCGAACAGGTGCCAGGTGCCGTCGGCGTCGCGGATGACGCAGTGGTCGTTGAGGTAGCGCTTGTCGGCGTCGGACGGGCTGGGGTCGTAGACGTGTTTCATGGGCCCGGCGCCGATCCAGCGGTGCGCGGCGGCGCGGCGGCCGTCCGGGGCGGGCCGGGTGTCGGACGCGGCGGAGGCCGCCGTGGCGAACAGCGGTGCGGCCCCCAGCAGGGCGCCGCCGCCGAGCGCGGCCCGCAGCAGGGATCTTCTGGGCATGGTGGACATCGTGGCCTTCACTTTCGAAAGTAATCGATTTCTCACTGTGCACACGGGCCCCCACCAGTGAGGGGAACCCTTGGCGACCTACTTGACCAGCTTGGCGTCGAAGAAATCGACCCCGGCCAGGAAACCGCTTGCTTGATCGTTCTTTCCCGTGACCGTCAACGTGAGCCGGTGCTTGCCCGCGGTGAGATCGTGTTGGCCGTAGCCGACCGGGTCGGGCACCGCGACCTTGGAGTCGTACCCGTCCACCGCGTCGCCGATCGCGTCGCCGTCCAGCGCCAGGGTGGTGATGCCGTAATCGGGCGCCCTGGTCTGCGCCGCCGACAGCTCGTACGTGCCGTCGGCGGGCACCGAGAACTCCACGGTCACCTTCTGGTCGGCGGAGTCGGGACGAAACCACAGCTGGGTGCCGCCCGACCAGCTGACGCCGCAGCAGTTCGCCTGCGCCTCGACGGGAGCCGAGGCGTCCACCGGCGGCAGCAGGCTCTCGGCCTCCACCCGCAGGGCGCTGCCGCTGACGCCGGTGATCTCGTCCGAAAAGGACCCCGCGTTGCCCGCGGCGTCCACGGCGCGCACCCGGTAATACCAGGTCTCGCCGAGCCCCAGACCCGCGTGGGCGAATCCGGGCACGGCGGTCTTCGCCAGCAGGTTGTCCTTGCTCGGCTCGAAACCCGAGGTCTTCGACGCGTACAGCTCATAGGTGGGCGCGTACACGTCGTCGCCCGCCGGGTTCCAGGTCACGGTGATGGCGTTGTCGGACGGGGTGTCCGCGGAGCCCGCGGGCTTGGCGGGCGCGTCGCCGTCGCCGGCGCCGGTCACCCGCGACAGTGCCTCGTACTGCGCGGCGCTCCACGCGGCGCCGTCCTCGGGAGACAGCCGCACCGTCACCGAGGTCTTGCCGCCGGTGGACGCCGCCGGCAGCTCGAAGCCGTCGTCCAGCCAGCGCGCCGTCTTGTTGGCCAGCGGCTGTTTCCAGGTGCCGACGTCCTGGCCGTCCACGGCGACCTTGGCCGATTGATAGCCCTCGTTCTGGTCGCCGAGGCGGCGCAGCTCGACGCCGTCGTTCTTGCCGTCGATGGCGACGGTGAACTCCACGGGCGCCGAGGTGGAGCGACCGTCCAGGGTGGCCGGTGACGGCGGACCGTCGTGGCCCTCGAAACCGCTGGTCAGCTTCTTCGACTCGCCCGGGTCGGTGGAGGTGTAGTCGTGCGCGGCCTCGCTGGAGGAGTCGCCGACGTCGACGGTGTCGCTCCACTCCATTCGGGTGTCGGGCTGTTGGTACAGATAGGTTGTCGAGCCCTCCACGGCGGGCTCGTTGTCGGTGGGCCCGTGCTCGATGCCGAAGTGGACACTGGAGTCGAACTCCGGGGACTCGGCGACGAACAGCCGGTACATTCCGGTGCAGTCGTACTGGCAGTTGTCCTTGGAGTCCTCGTGCGCCGGGTTGCCGTTCATGGGATTGGTGAACGTGTCGCGGTTGAAGTACCAGCCCGACTCGTAGAAGTCCTCGGTGCCGGTGCCGTGCGCGTCGGGGCTCAGCGAGCCGTCGGTGAACAGCCGCTCGTCACCCTCCAGGTAGTCACGGGTGTTGCCGTCCTTGATGAGGCCCTCGACGGTCTGGGTGACGCCGACGACGCGGCCGCGGCCGGTGGTGTCGGCGAAGACGTGGTCGCGGCCGTTGGTGGCCTCCTCCCGGTTGCCGATCGCGGTGAAGTAGCCCGCGGGGCCGCCGGGCTTCAGGTCGTCGGTCCACCTGTCGTCGGGGGCGGTGGTGACTTCCACGGTGCCGCCGCTGATCGCGGTGTCGGAGGAGTTGGCGATCTCCACCTTGGCGCTGTCGGCGTACGGCATCAGCCACCACGCGGTGAACTCCTTCTTGGAGTCGTCGACGCCGAACATCAACGACCGCACCGGATACAGGCCCAGCCCGGTCCCGAAGAACTCCCCCAGCGGGGCGTCGACGGTTCGCTTGCCGTCGAAGCTGATCCGCAGCCGCGCGTCGTGCAGCACGTGATCGGAGGCGGCATCGCCCGCGCTCAGCTGCGGGAACGTGAAGCGCAGCGCGGTGATGGCGCCGGGCCCGGTCGCGGTGGCGACGGTCGCGGAGTCGCCCGCGGGCACGTCGACGTCGTCCTTTGTGGTCTTGGCGCCGTCACGCGCGGGCTTCGGGTCGGCGGTTCCGGCGGCCTTCAGCTTGTCGATCACGTCGTTGGCGGGGTCGGACGGATCGAAGGTCGTCACGTCCTCGGCGTCGGTGAACTCGCGGTTGTCGACGTGGTAGAAGAGCGGATTGTTGTCGGTGGTGATCCGCATCGACTCGCGGTACGGCATCGGCACCTTGATGTAGACGCCGCCGGAGCTTTGATCCCCGTTGGCCACCAAGGGATACACGAACGGGGCGCCCGCGTCGCCGTTCACCAGCTCCTGAAGCGAGCGCTTCACGACGGTCTTGCCGTCCAGCTCGATGGTGATGTTCCCGGTCTTGCTCACGTCGCCTTCGTCGCGGGTGAACCAGATCGAGTCGATCTCCCCGGCGCCGGATCGCTCGGCGATCACGCAGCCGTCGTCGGCGTCACGCAGGCACGAATACGTGCCGTCGAAGCCGTCGTCGTTGGACCCGGCGCGGTCGAAGCTGGAGTACTGGCGGGTGTGGTTGCCCGAGCCGATCTCGCTCATCCGCTCGGGATGCCGGTAGCTGTCCCAGCCGATCGGTCCCTTGGGCGCCGAGGCGGACGGTTCCGCCATCGCCGCGGAACCCGACAGGGCGCTCGCGGCCACGATCAGCACGGCGCCCAGCCGCAGGGCGAGCCGTCGGGCGGCCATCGGTGGCCGCCGCCGCTCGGATTTCGGGGGGTGGACAGGGTGCGGCATGGGGTTTTACCTCATTCCTGGCGGGGCGGAGGTCGGGTGCTCGGGGCGACGCGCGGGGTCGAGTAATCGATTACCCGAAACCCTAGACAGGAACGCGTTGTGATGTCAAGCACTCGACCGAACGCCGTCATACCCGCCCAATTCGTCCAATGTGGCACAAATGATGGGAGTGGCCCCCGACTCCCAGTCAGGCCAGGTGGTTACCATCTTCAAGTGATTGACCTGGACGGTGCCGTACGCGATTTCATGAAGGACATCGGGAAGACCCTGCGTCCCTTGGGTTTTCGCGGCTCGCGCAACCGTTGGACCCTGGTGACCGAACACGGCAAGGTCGAAATCGACCGCTCGACCCGCAACAACTGGCGCGACGGCGAATACTTTCAGGGTGCCCGCGGCTTCATGCTGACCCAACACGCCATCCCCGAGGCCTGGTGGCGCTACGAGAACTTCGTTCGCGAGCACCACGGCAGCCCGCCGCTCGACCTGGACGACGCGTCGGTCTCCGGCCCCCGAATCATGGACTTCCACGGCCTGCCAAGCAAACCCGTGTCCCCCACTCACTTGTGGACTATTCGCCCCGACCCCGACCACCCCGGCCCCGCCGCCCACCCCGACGACATCGACTTCGTCCGCGAGCACCTGCCCTGGGCGGTGGAAACCCTGGCCCGCCGCGGCATGGAGCTCATCGAGCCCGCCCGCTACCTCAAGGAACTGCTCAACCAGTCCGACCGCCAGATCGGCGACTGGGAGTGCATCGCGGTGCTGCTGGCCGAGTACGGCCCGTCCTCCGCACTGGACGAGGCGATCTCCCACCTCAACGACGGCGAACCCGACGAGCGCACCGAGATGATCGAGCGGTACGCCGCGGCGCGGTAGCCGCGCCGTAGGATGAGCCGGGTGGACTGGCGCGACTGGCACGACGACTACGACGACCCCGCCTCGTCGCTGTCGCGGCGGTTGCGGGCCGTTCAGGCCCGGGTGCGCGAGGCGCTGGACGACCGCCCGCCCGGCGAGATTCGCGTGGTGAGCCTGTGCGCGGGGCAGGGGCGGGACCTGTTGGGGGTGCTGGTGGATCACCCGCGACGCCAGGATGTGCGGGCCAGGTTGGTGGAGCTGGATCCCCGCAACACCGCGGTGGCCGCCGCGGCCGCCGCCGCGTCACATCTGGAGAATGTGGACGTCGTCACCGCCGACGCCTCGCTCACCGACCACTACCTGGACCTGGCGCCCGCCGACCTCGTGCTGGCCTGCGGGATCTTCGGCAACATCACCGACGCCGACGTCATGCGCACCATCGACCACTGCGCCGGCCTGTGCCGCGAGGGCGGCACCGTGCTGTGGACGCGCCACCGCGGGGCACCCGACCTGGTGCCGTCCATTTGCGAGCGTTTCGCCGAGCGCGGCTTCGAGCTTCGGTGGCTGTCCGACCCCGACGCGGGCTATGGCGTCGGCGCGCACGTGTCGCGCGGTTCGCCTCGGCCGCTGGCGGCGGGCGAGCGGATGTTCACCTTCGTCGGCCGCCAGAGTTGACCCATCACCGCGCCGACGCCACGTCGTCCAGCTCCTTGACGGCCTCGGCGGGCAGCCGCACGTCGCCCGCGGCGAGGTTGTCGGCCAGGTGGTCCCGGTTGGCGGTCCCCGCGATCAGCAGGGTCCCCGCGTCGTGGGCCAGCAGCCAGGCCAGACCGACCTGGGACGGGGTGACGCCGAGGCGCTCGGCGATGGCGATGACCGTGGGGTCGTCGGCGACGCTGGGCGCCCAGTCGAAGGCCGAACCCAAGGGGCAGAAGGGAACCCACGCGATGCCGTGGGCGCGGCACAGCTCCAGCACCGGTTCGCTGGCGCGGTCGAGCACGCTGTAGGAGTTCTGGACGCAGGCGATGTCGGCGGTCAGCGACTGTGCGAGCTGGGCGGCGGAGACGTTGCTGAGCCCGATCGCGCCGATCTTGCCCTCCTCGCGCAGCGCCATCAGCTCGGCGAGCTGGTCGTCGAGGTCGACGACCTGGTCGCCCTCGGCGACGATGCCGGGCGGGGCGTCGACGCGCCGCACGTTGACCGCGTCGAGGCGTTCGGCGCCCAGTCCGGCCAGGTTCGCGTCGACCTGGGCGCGCAGCTGTTCGGGGCGCTGGGCCGCCACCAGCCCGCCGTCGACGCGCTCGGCGCCCACCTTGGACACGATGACGAGGTCGTCGGCGTAGGGGTGCAGGGCCTGGCGGATCAGGTCGTTGCACAGTCCGGGGCCGTAGAACTGGGCGGTGTCGAGGTGGTTGACGCCCGCGTCGACGGCGGCGCGCAGGATCGCGTGGGCCGCGGCGGGGTCGGCGGCGAGCCGTTCCAGTTGCATCACGCCGAAGCCGATGCGGGCGACGTCGCGGCCGGCCAGCCGGGCGGTGCCTCCGGGAGCGGGGCGAGTGGTCATGGCGGGCTCCTATCATGGTGGGTATGCGGAGGCTCCTCCGCATCGCCAGCCTAGCAGAAACGGAGGACCCTCCGAATATGGTCGACGAGCAACCGCCGCGCCGCGCCGACGCCGCCCGCAACCGCGCCCGACTGCTGGAGGCGGCGCGCACGGCGTTCGCGTCGGGGGAATCGGTGGCCCTGGAGCGCATCGCCCGCGCGGCGGGGGTCGGCATCGGCACCCTCTACCGCCACTTCCCGACCCGCGAGGACCTGGTCGAGGCGATCTACCGCGAGGAACTGGACCGGCTGTGCCGCAGCGCTTCCGAGCTGCTCGACGCGGCCCCGCCCGAGGTCGCCCTGCGCCGCTGGATGGATCGCTTCGACGACTACGTCGCCACCAAGCACGAGATGGGGGACGCGGTGCGCGCGCTCTTCGCCTCGGGCGCGGTGAAGTTGTCGCACAGCCGCCGGCGGCTCACCGAGGCCGTACAGACCATATTGGACGCCGGGGTTCCCGCCGGCACGCTGCGCGCCGACGTGCGCGCCGACGACATCGTCGCCAGCGTGGTGGGCGCCTTCGCCGCGACCTCGCTGGAGGGCGGCCGTCAGCAGCGCGCCCGCATGCTGGACCTGCTGATGGACGCCGTGCGCGCGCCGGGCCTCAGCGGCTGAACATCCCCGCCACCAGATTGATGGCGCTGGCCAGGATCCCGGTGCCGAACACATAGGACAGCAGGGTGTGGCGCAGCACCATCGCGCGGATCCTGGTGGTGGACACGTTGGTGTCGGAGACCTGGTAGGTCATGCCGAGGTTGTAGCTGAAGTAGAAGAAGTCGCGATAGGACGGAGGATCGTCGGTGTTGAAATCGATGCCGCCCTCGGGCCGGGTGTAGTACAGATGCGCGTAGCGGGAGCCGTACATCAGGTGCAGCGCGCCCCAGGCCATGAACACCCCCGACAGCGCCACGGCGGGCGCCGCGGGCCCGGTACCGGCGTCGCCGAAGATCAGCAGCAGGACGATGCCGATCAGCCCCGACAGCGCGGCGATCACCAGCACGATCTCCTCCAGGACCGGACGCAGGTCCTCGCGCCCGGCGTTGCGACGGGTGGCGGCGGCGTCCATGGGCCACAACACGATCCAGCCGCTGACGACGAACACCGCCCCCGCCGCGGCGATGCCCGACAGGATGCCGAACGGGCCGTTGGTGGTCATGCCCACGACCACGCCGATCACCGCGCCGCTGATCAGGGCACCGGCCAGGCGTTGCACCGCCGACAGCGGCAACCGGGTTCTCATGGGCGTAACCGTAATCGCCCGCGGGCCGCACGGGGTGGCGGCTCCGGGCCGCGGAGGCGTTTAGTACACTTGTTCCCATGGCCCAGCTTGAACTGACCTATGACCTTCCCGCGGCACCGGCGCGGGTGTGGACGGCCCTGACCGACCCCGGCGCGGTGGCGAAGTGGTTCTGGCCCGCGAACTTCGGCACCCAGGTCCACATTGACGCCCGGGTGGGCGGCGCCTACCGCATCGCCAGCGACATCGCGGGAATCGCCGTGGGCGGCAGCTACCGGGAGATCGAGGCGCCGCGGCGCCTCGGGTTCACCTGGTTGTGGGACGGCGACGACGAGGAGACCGAGGTCGCCATCGGCCTGTCGGCCAGGGACGGCGGCTCCGCGCTAGCCTTGCGGCACACGGGTTTCGCCGCCAACGCCGACCGCAACAATCACATCAAGGGCTGGATGGACTGCCTGGAGCGGCTTCGGGATCACGTGGCGGAGGCTGGTGACTGACCACTTCGTCCAGCAGCGTGGGGACGTGGCTCGAATCGAGGTCCTTGGACGCGGTGAGCAGCGTGACGGTGCCGTGCGTGGCGAGCTCGCGCAGGTGGTCCAGCGATGCGCGAGCGCGCGGGTCGTCCAGCTCGGCGCGATAGCGCTCGGTGAATTCGGCGTACCGGGCCGCGTCGTGGTGGTACCAGCGGCGCAGCTCCGTCGACGGCGTCACGTCCTTCAGCCACTCGTCCAGCTTCGCGTCCTCCTTGGACAGGCCGCGCGGCCACAGCCGGTCGACCAGCACCCGAGCGCCATCGGCGGATTCGGGTTGGTCGTATACCCGGCGAACCTGGAAACGATCGTCACCATTCATAAGTCACCCCGCCTCACCTTAACGGCCGGGACCCTTGGCGTAAAGCCGTTCGGGCTCACGCGGAAAGGTAGCGGCCGAGCACCTCGGCCTCGGCGCGCAGCTTCCGGGCGTCGTCGGGGCGGTCGTGCTTGTCGTACTCGTCGGCGGCGGTGGTGCGCTCGGCGACCTCGGCGGCGACGATGCCGCGGATGTCGGCCTCGGTGAGCCGGCGGCGCTCGGCCTCGGCCGCGCCGACCCCGAGGGCGGCCCCGGCGACGTGCTCGCTTCCATGGGACGCCACGGTCTCGGTGACTCCGACGGCCTCGGCGTTGGCGATGGCCGCCAGCGCCGAGCGCAGCACGGACACCGCCAGACGGTCGCGGGATTTCATGGCGGTCTTCAGGTCGTCGCGCAGGCGGGTCAACATGGGGCGCAACCTTAGTCGCGGCGGCGGCGCGCGGCCAGCGGGTTTCGCGGGGCGCCGAAAACGGAGGTTCGTGTCACAATCCGGCGAACGAACGCGTTCGTTACGAACATGTTCGCTATGCTCGGGCCGTGTCCATTGACGGACCCGGGCCGCGCGGCCGCCGCGACCGCCCCGCGAAACCCGCGCTCAGCAGGAGCGGCATCGTCGCCGCCGCCGTCGGCCTGATGCGCGCCGAGGGACTGCGGCGGGTCACGATGCGGCGGCTGGCCCGCGAGCTGGACACCGGCGCCGCCTCGCTGTACGTGTACGTCCGCAACACCGCCGAGCTCCACGCCGCCGTCCTGGACGAGCGGCTGAGCACAGTGGATCTGTCCCCCGTCGCGGCCGCCGGGGACTGGCGCGACCGGCTGATCCGGGTGCTGCTGTCGTACGCGGGCGTGCTGTTCGACAACCCGGGCCTGGCCGCCACCGCCCTGGCGACCCGCCCCCACGGCCCCGGCTACCAGCGTCTGCTGGAGGCGGTGCTCACCCTGCTGGACGAGGGCGGCATGCCGCGCGACAGATCGGCCTGGCTGCTGGACCTGTTGCTGCAGTACGCCACCGCGACCGCCGCCGAGCACGCCGACACCGGCGACGGGGCCGACGCCGCGGCCCTCGACGCCGCGCGGCGCTCCCTGGCCGACAGCGCCCACCCCCGGCTGGTAGCCGCCGGGACCGAGCTTTTCGCGGGGACCCCCGCCCAGCGCATGGACTGGGCGTTTCGGGTCCTGATCAACGGCGCGGCGAACACGCCGCTTCCGACCGTCGACGATCCCGAAGGGACCTCATCATGACCACACACCACGCCATCGCGGTGGCCGGCGCGGGCCTGGGCGGCCTCACCCTGGCCAACGTCTTGCGCCGCAACGGCATCGACGTCTCACTGTACGATTTGGACGCCTCGCCCGCGGCCCGCGGCCAGGGAGGGATGCTCGACATCCACGTCGAAACGGGCCAGGCGGCGCTGCGCGACGCCGGCCTGTTCGACGGCTTCGAGCGCATCATCCACGCCGGCGGCCAGGAGACCCGGGTGCTGGACAGGCACGCCACCGTGCTGCACCACGGCGCCGACGACGGCGGCCGCCCCGAGGTGCGGCGCGGCGACCTGCGCGACCTGCTGCTGTCGGGCCTGCCCGAGGGCGCGATCCACTGGGGCTCGAAGATCGCCCGGGCCTCCGCACTCGGCGACGGTCGCCACCGGGTGGAGCTGGACAACGGCGACGACTTCACCACCGACCTGCTGATCGGCGCCGACGGCGCGTGGTCCAGGATCCGTCCGCTGGTGTCCGACGCCGCCCCCGCCTACAGTGGAATCTCCTTTGTCGAGCTGGAGCTGCTCGATGCCGCGAACCGCCACCCCGCCCCGGCCGAGCTGTTCGGCGGGGGCATGCTCTTCGCCCTGGCCCCCGGCAAGGGAATCCTGGGCCATCGCGAGCCCGACGGCCGCCTCCACCTGGCCGTGGCGCTGAGCGTCGCCGAGGACTGGCTCGACTCCCTCGACCTGTCCGATGTCGACGCCGTGAAGACCGAGCTCCTGGGGTACCTGTCGGACTGGGACGCCTCGCTGCGCGGCATGGTCGCCGCCGCCGACGGCGAGGTGGTCCCGCGCCGCATCCACGCCCTGCCCGCCGACCACCGCTGGGACCACGCGCGAGGGGTCACCCTGCTGGGCGACGCCGCCCATCTGATGTCCCCGTTCGCCGGGGAGGGCGCGAACGCGGCCATGCTGGACGGCGCGCGGCTCGCCACCGCCCTCCTGGCGCACCCCGACACCGACTCGGCCGTGGAAGCCTACGAGCGCCAGCTGTTCCCCCGCGCCGCCACCGCCGCGGCCGAGTCGCTGGAGGGCATGGAGCTGTGCTTCGGCGCCGACACCCCCACCACGTTGGTGGCGATGTTCCAGCGGGTGCCGCCGCAGGACTAGGGGCGCCGCGGGTGCAGGCGGCTGTTGGTGTGGAGGTATCGCGCCGCGCCGCCGGAGAAGTCGGCGAAGGACACGGCCCGGGTGTCGTCGAGCTCGTCGCTCGGTGGCATCAGGAAGTGGTCGCCGCCGACGGGAAGCAGCTCGTAGCGGATGCGCGGGGGCTTGCCGAGGAACGCCGCCTGCGCGGGATCCGGGGTGTAGATGAGCTGGAGCCTTCCGTTGTCCGGCAACACCTCGAGTCGCGTCCCGGGGCGTTCGTAGACGCCCGCGTAGCGGGAGGGGTCCACCGCGAGGTTCGGGTCGGGGGCGGGCAGGTCAGCAACGACGGGCGCGCCGAGCTCGCCGAGGATGGCGTTGAAAACCTTGCGGTAGAAGGATTCCCGCGGGGTGCAGTTGGTGAGCATCACCACGGCGAGGTCGTGGTCGGGCAGGATCCGCAGCCGCGAGTGATGGCCGACGGTGCTGCCATCGCTGGCGTAGACGGTGTGGCCGTTCCAGTCGCACACGATCAGCCCGAGCGCCCACTGTGGCCCGTACGTGTAGGGGTCGGGCAGCGGCACCCGCGATCGCTTCATCTCGGCGATCGCTTGGGGCGACGCGATACTGGTGCCGTCGGCGGTCCGTCCGTCGTTGAGCAGGACGTGCGCCATGGCCAGGACGTCGCCGGTGGTGGACGTGACGTTCCCGCCGGGCCCGAAGGCGCGGGGCAGGTGTGGCAGCGGGGAGGCGATCGGCCCCTCGGCGAGCGAGCGCAGGACGTGGCCGGTGGCGGCGCGGTCGGGATCGACGGGGTGGTGGCCGCTGCTGGTGCTGGTCGCGCCGATCGGCCGGATCACGCGGTCGGTCAGGATGTCGTCCCAGGCCCTGCCTTCGACGACCTCCATGACGCGGCCGAGGATCGCGTAACCCAGCGCGCCGCTGTAGCCGTGGAGGTGTCCCAGGGGTTGCACCTGCGGCGCGTCGGCGATGTTGGCGACCATGCGCCGCAGGACATCGGTGTCCTCGCCGGGGTCGCCGAAGTCCTCCTCGATGCCGTTGGTGTGGTTCAACAGGTGTCGCGGCGTCACGCGGGCGCCGACGTCCGGGTCGCGCACCGCGAAAGCGGGCAGGTGGTCGCGCACCGGCGCGTCCAGGTCGATCCTGCCCTCGTCGACGAATCCCATGAGCGCCAAGGTGGTCCAGGTCTTGGTCATGGACCCGATCTGGTAGATCGTGTCGACGCTCGCCATCCTCCCCGACGCGGCATCGGCGGTCCCGAACGCGAACCGGGCGATGTCTCCGTGATGGAGGATGCCGACGGAGGCGCTGGGTATCCGATACTCGGCGAGCAACTCCCCTACGCGGGCCTCGGTTTCCGGCGTCATGCTCATCGGGCCAACCCGACGGCGTTGGCGGCGTCGGCCTCGAAGTATTCGGTGGTGGCGTAGGAGCCGGCGTGCGCCTCGAAGAAGGCGCGGACGCCGTCCACCGAGTCGCCCGTGACGACGTTGACCGCCCTGGTTCCGTCCGTGCTGGACACCGCGAGGCTCCACGTCGATCCCCGGGGCAGCTTGCCGTGCGCCCTCTTCAGGGCGCTCCAGTACTGGGTGTCGTTGGTGGTGGTGGATACGGCCATGACGTGCATGGTTCGTCCCTTCTCTACATTGTCGGGGTGTCGATGGCCTGGCGGAGGCGAGCCAGCACGGCCTCGCGGTCCACGCCCGCCAGCGCCAGCGCGCGGGGCACGGTGCCGACCTCGGCGCACACCACGCCGAGCAGCAGGTGGGCGGGCCTCAGGCCCTTCTTCTTGGTCACCGCGCCGAAGCCGCGTTCCATGGCGAGCTTGGCGCTGCGTCCGATGCCGGGGCGGGTCGGCAACCGGGTCGGGCGTGGCAGGTCGTAGGCCGCGGTCGTCACGCCGACGGTGTTCAGGCTGTGCTCGTACTCGCGGTCCAGCGCCGCGCGCACGGCCGCCACGTCGAGCCCGAACTCCTCCAGCAGCGGATCGATGGACGGCTCGGTTTGCGCGGCGATCGCCAGCAGCAGGTGCGGGGCCTCGACCTTGGCCGAACCGGCGTCGCTGGCCTCGAGTTGGGCGCGGTGGATCACCGCCGCCAGGTAGTCGCCGAACACGCTCACGATTCGCGCCTCCTCAGCTCGACCCCGGCGGCGATCAGCCGTCGGGAGTGTTTCTTGTAGACGGCCTGGCGGGTGATGCCGAGCGCCTCGGCGACCCGGGGCCACCCCCAGCCGGACCGCATCGCCTGTTCCACGGCGGCGTCCTCCAGTTCGTCCGCCAGGCGCCGCAGGGCCGCGACCGCGGCGAGGGAGTCGGCGGGGTCGGGGGGGATGGCTGGCGTCGGCTCGGACATGTAGGCAACCGTAGTTGACTAATCGAGGTTTGTCAACTTTGGTTGCTAACCGGGGCTCGCGGTCACGCCGACTCGCGCACCACCAGCTCGGTGTCCAGGATCGTGTGGGTGACGACGGGGTCGGCGCCGTGGAGGTTGGCGTGCAGCAGCCGCGCCATCTCGCGGCCGAGCTCCTCCACCGGCTGACGCACCGTCGTCAGGCGGGGCTCGCAGTGCTCGGCCATCACCGAGTCGTCGAAGCCGATCACCGCTATGTCCTCGGGAACCTTGCGGCCCAAGGACTGCAGGGCGTGCAGCGCGCCGAAGGCCATCGGGTCGGAGGCGGCGAAGATGGCGTCGACGTGAGGCTCGCGCTCCAACAGGGCGCGGGCGGCCCGGGCGCCCGAGATCTCGCTGAAGTCGCCGACGGCGATCAGGGAGTCGGTGTCGTCGCGGCCCGCCGCCCGCAGCGCCCCGCGGTATCCGTCGAGGCGGTCGATGCCCACCGACATGTCCTGGGGGCCCGCGATGGTGGCGATGCGGTGGCGACCTTGGGAAAGCAGATGT
>NZ_DASQPW010000280.1:0-6871 GCF_035643755.1 Stackebrandtia sp.
GGCACCATGGAGGTTGACGGGTCACTGGACCTGGATCAAACCGAGGCAGCGGTGACCGAGTACTTCGCTCCCGTGTTGAAGGAAGCCCGTCACGTCACGGGCTCTGAGCGGGCAGCGATGCGGCGCGCCGAGAACGCCGAAGAATACAGAGGCACGATAACGTTGCTCAAATCTATGGGAGACAATGCACCCCAGAACCCGCCACCCGTGGACTTCGCGTGCGAGTGCGAGACCCTGGGATGCCGCGCGACCGTCAGCCTAGATCCAAGTCAATATCGGTCGCCTGTGTTGGCGCATTGAGTGATCCGTCGCATGAAGCGTGACTGGCCGTAGGGAACGGCAGACAACGGGATCAGCGCCGCCTGTGCACGCCTAGCTCGAAATCAGCTCCACCTCACATTGCAGACCTGGAACGGTGCTGAACTTCTTGTCCACCGTCACCAGCGGAGCGTCGAGCAATTCGGCGAGGGCCACAAACGACACATCGTATGGCCACATGTTGTGCCGCAGTTGCCATATGCGTCGCAGCAGTGGCGTGTGTTCAAATCGACGTATCGGCATCTGGCCGAGCAGCGAACATGCTCGCTCGGCCTCCTTCTCATGGATCTTTTTTCCCTTCGCCAGGCCACGCAACGCCGCAGCGAACTCGAGATCGATGCCGTGTGGAGCGGCGAGGGTCTGGTCGAGCATCACTGTCCGCACGGCGAGCGCCCGCGCGTCCTTGCCGACGAGAGACTCCACCAGTGCGGAAGTATCGACAACGATCACTGACGATCCCGATGGGACTCGGCTATCGCCTCAACGACGTCGTCCGCGGTGACCGAGGATCTGTCCGCGATCTCCTGAGCTCGGGCAAAGACTTCTTCGAGCGTCAACATGGCAGCCTCACGATTGAGCAGTTGTCGGACGTATGCCTGCAACGACTGCCCAGAGTTCGCGGCCCGCACCTTCAGGGTCGACAGGGTGTTTTCGGGGATCTCGCGAACGTGCAAACTCGTCATGCAAGCATTATGCCACCGACGGTACCAAAATGCTTTCAATCGCCGCACACGCCCCGTCACTCTCCGCGAGAGTCACGCGTCAAGCCCAGGTATCAGTACAGGCCACCGCGATGGCGTCCCCCGAGTTCGGGAAGGTTCGTCGCGTCGTCGGCGGGTAGCCTCGATCGGCATGGGATTCGAGGACGTGTTGTGGTTGGGCGGCGGCTGTGGGGCGGGGAAGTCTACTGTGGCTCGTCGGTTGGCGTATCGGTTCGATCTGCGGCTGTATCGGGTGGACTCGTTCGCGTACCCGCATCAGGGGCGCATCGACGCCGAGCGGCATTCGACGATGGATCGGTTGTCGCGCTTGAGTTATGCCGAGATGTTCGTGGACACCACCGTGGAGGAGATGGTCGCGGACTTTCGCGACAGCGCCGCCGAGCAGTTCGAGATGATCGTGTCCGACGTGGAGGAGAGGCGGGGTGGGCCGCTGGTGATCGCCGAGGGGCCCGCGCTGTTTCCCGAGCTGGTGGCGCCGTGGCTCGCCGCCCCGAGCCACGGGTTGTGGTTGTTGCCGACGCCCGAGTTCGGGGCGTTGGGGCGGACGCGGCGGGTGGACATCAAGCCCGTGGCGGGTTCGGCGGCGGAGGTGGCGCGGCGGCACCTGATCGAGCGCGACGCGTGGCTCACCGAGGTGATGCGGGGGCAGGCCGAGGGGCTGGGGTTGAACACCATGGTGGTGGACGGGTCGCTGGACCTGGGGCAGACCGAAGCGGCGGTGGCGAAGTACTTCGAGGGCGTGCTGGAGGGTAGGCGCCGCGCGACGGGTGCCGAGCGGGCCGCCATGCGGCGGGCCGAGAACGCCGAGTCGCATCGGGCGGTGACGATGTTTCTGGACTCGTTGGGAGACAAGGCGCCCGACGATCCACCGCCCGTGGACTTCGCGTGTGAGTGCGAGACCTTGGGGTGCGGCGCGAGCGTCAGCCTGAGCCCGCGCCGCTATCGGTCACCCGTGTTGGCGCACTGAGGGTTGCACGGGTAGGTACACCTGCCCACCCGAGGACATGAACTCCTCGGATTTGTCGTGCATGCCTTGGGCCGCGTAGTCCCTGAGCTCCTGCGAGATCTTCATGGAGCAGAACTTCGGGCCGCACATCGAGCAGAAGTGGGCGGTCTTGGCGGGAGCGGCGGGGAGGGTTTCGTCGTGGTATTCGCGGGCGCGCTGCGGGTCGAGGGAGAGGTTGAACTGGTCCTCCCAGCGGAAGTCGAAGCGCGCCTTGGACAGGGCGTCGTCCCAGACCTGGGCGGCGGGGTGGCCCTTGGCGAGGTCGGCGGCGTGGGCGGCGATCTTGTACGCGATCACGCCCTCCTTGACGTCGTCCCTGTTGGGGAGTCCGAGGTGTTCCTTGGGGGTGACGTAGCAGAGCATGGCGGTGCCGAAGGAGCCGATCATGGCCGCGCCGATGGCCGAGGTGATGTGGTCGTAGGCGGGCGCGATGTCGGTGGTGAGGGGGCCGAGGGTGTAGAAGGGGGCCTCGTGGCACCAGTCCTGTTGCAGGTCAACGTTTTCCTTGATCTTGTGCATCGGGACGTGGCCGGGGCCCTCGATCATGACCTGGACGTCGTGGTCCCAGGCGATGGTGGTGAGCTCGCCGAGGGTGCGCAGTTCGGCGAGCTGGGCGTCGTCGTTGGCGTCGGCGATGCTGCCCGGGCGCAGGCCGTCGCCGAGGGAGAAGGCGATGTCGTAGCGGGCGAAGATCTCGCACAGCTCGGCGAAGTGGGTGTAGAGGAAGTTCTCCTCGTGGTGGGCCAGGCACCAGGCGGCCAGAATGGACCCTCCACGTGAGACGATGCCCGTGACGCGTTCGACGGTCATGGGGATGTAGCGCAGCAGGACTCCCGCGTGGACGGTCATGTAGTCGACGCCCTGTTCGGCCTGTTCGATGATGGTGTCGCGGTAGATGTCCCAGGTGAGCTTCACGGGGTCGCCGTCCACCTTCTCCAGTGCCTGGTAGATGGGGACGGTGCCGATGGGGACCGGGGAGTTGCGGACGATGTGCTCGCGGGTGGCGTGGATGTGTTTGCCCGTGGACAGGTCCATGACGGTGTCGGCGCCCCAGCGGGTGGCCCAGGTGAGCTTTTCGACCTCGGCGGCGATGGAGTCGGAGACCGCGGAGGTGCCGATGTTGGCGTTGATCTTGACGAGGAATTCCTTGCCGATCAGCATCGGCTCGGTCTCGGGGTGGTTGATGTTGGCGGGCAGGATGGCGCGGCCCGCGGCGATCTCGGCGCGGACGGTTTCGGGTTCGAGGCCCTCGCGGATGGCGGCGAACTCCATCTCGGGGGTGATGGTTCCCTGGCGCGCGTAGTGGAGCTGGGTGGCGGTGGCGGTGGCTCCGCGCTCGGCGATCCAGTCGGCGCGAAGCCTCGGCAGGCCGTCCTCGGGGATGCTTCCGGGGCCCGAGGTGTCGTAGAGGCGGACGGCGGCCTCACCCGCGGACAGGCCGACCTCGGCGAAGGGGACGCGGATGTCGGGGCGGGAACCGGTGACGTAGACCTTGTCTCTCATGGGTTTTCTCCTCGGATGAAGTGATTCGGCGGACCCGCTCCGGCGCCCAACCGCCACGTCGCGGCCGCCGCCAGTGCCCTGGTCACATAGGACTTCGCTTGCTGGATGGATGGGAGGACGGGCATTCCGCGGGCGAGACACGCGGCGATGGCGGCGGAGAATGTGCAGCCCGTGCCGTGGGTGTTGGGTGTGGACACGCGGGGGGAGGCGAGCTCGTAAACCTCGCCGTCGCAGCACACGACGTCGGTGGAGGTGTCGGGGTCGTCGGCGTGGCCGCCGGTGACGACGACGGCGCGCGGGCCGCGGGCGGCGAGTTCGCGGGCGGCGTCGCGCATCGACGCGATGTCGCCGATGGACTGGCCCAGCAGGGTTTCGGCCTCGGGGAGGTTCGGTGTGAACACCGTGGCGGCGGGGCCGAGGGCGTGCAGGTATGCCGACGTCGCGCCCCGGAACAGGGCGGCCCCGCTGGTGGAGATCATCACGGGGTCCACGACCAGGCGGGGTGGGCGACGCGCGGCGACCAGGTCGAGAACGGCGGTCTCGCCGAGCATGCCCGTCTTGGCCGCGGCGACGTCGAAGTCGTCGAAGACCGCGTCGAGCTGTTGGGCCACCATGGATACGGGGATCTGATGGACGCCGCGCACCCCGACGGTGTTTTGCGCGGTGACGGCGGTCAGCGCGCTGGCGCCGTGCACGCCGAGGGCGGCGAACGTGTGCACGTCGGCCTGGATTCCCGCTCCCCCACCGGAATCCGAGCCCGCGATGGTGAGCGCGACGGGAGGCTGCGGGTTCACCACTCGGCCATTCCCGCGAAGGCGGACGACGCCTCGGCGTGGTCGCGCCTCGGGATCCGGCCCGCGAGATGCGCCAGGCGGCCCGCGGCGACGGCCTGGCGCATCGCGGCGGCCATCATGGACGGATCGGCCGCCCGGGTCACGGCGCTGGCCAGCAGCACGGCGTCGCAGCCCAGTTCCATGGCCAGGGCGGCGTCCGAGGCGGTGCCGATGCCCGCGTCGCAGATCATCGGTATGTCCACGCCGTCGCGAATCATCGCGAAGTTGTGGGGGTGGCGAATCCCCAGCCCCGAACCGATCGGCGAGCCGAGCGGCATCACCGCCGCACACCCGACATCGGCCAGGCGCCGCGCCAACACGGGATCGTCGGACGTGTACGGCAGCACGGTGAATCCCTCGGCCACCAGGGTTTTCGCCGCCGCCAGCAGTTCGACGGCGTCGGGCAGCAGGTTGTCGGAGTCGCCGATCACCTCGAGCTTCACCCAGTCGGTCTCCAGCGCCTCGCGGGCCATCCGCGCGGTGCGCACCGCCTGTTGCGCGGTGAAGCACCCCGCCGTATTGGGCAGTATGGACACTCCACAGTCGGCGATCAGGTCCACCAGCGAACCCTCGGAGGCGGGGTCGACCCGCCGCAGGGCCACGGTCACCAGCTCCGTCCCCGCCGCGACGATGGCGCGCTTCAGCGGCTCCAATCCGCTGGCGCCGCCCGTGCCCAGGATGAGCCGGGAACCGAGGCGGCGGCCGGCGATGACCAGGGGGTCCTCCATGACGTGCTCCTTTCGGTCAACCACCCTGGGTGGCGGTGAGGATCTCCACGCTGTCCCCCTCGGACAGCGGGCGAGTCCACTGTGCTTTCGGGATCACCTCGCCGTTGACGGCCACGGCGATGCCGCGCCGCGCGTCTGTCACCGTCGCGACGGCCTCGGCGAGGGTGGGTTCGGGCAGCTCGACGTCGCCGCCGTTGACGCGCAGCCTCATGGGTGGGTCCCGAAGCGTTGCGGGTCAAAGGGTTCCAGTGCCGCGGGCGCCTTACCCGAGACGATGAGTTCGGTGATGGCCGCCGCGGTGATGGGGGCCAGCAGGATGCCCTGGCGGTAGTGGCCCGTCGCGGCGATGACGCGGGGGTCGGCGGTGGCGCCGAGCAGCGGCGCGTTGTCGGGGGTGCCGGGGCGCAGGCCGACGTTGATCTCGGCGAGCTCGTAGCGCGACAGCTCAGGCAGGACGTCCAGCGCGGTGCGCAGCAGCTCGGAGGTGTCGCCCGCGCGGGGCGCGACGTCGAAGCCCGCCTCGTCCACTGTGGCCCCGACGACGACCTCGCCGCTTTGGCGCGGCACCACGTACACCAGCTTGCCGTGCACCCGGGCCCGCACCGTGAAGCGCAGTTCGGCGGGGCCGCGCAGCCGCAGCACCTGGCCGCGGACCGGGCGGACGGGCAGGTCGATGAGGCGCCGCGACCAGCTGCCCGCCGCCACGACGATGCGCGCGGCGTCCAGCGTGCCGATGTCGTCGACCCGCTCGCGGACCAGGCTCACGCCCGCGCGCTCCGCGGTGCGCAGCAGCGTGGCGTGGACCAGCCGGGTCTCGACCTGGTGGTCGTCGGGGGTGAACAGCGCGTGGGTCACCTGGTGGGTGAGCATGGGTTCGGCCTCGCGCGCCCGTTCCCCCGTCCACGGCTCGCAGGCCATCCCGAAGTCGCGGTACAGCTCGAGCTGGCGCCGCAGCTCCTCGCCGTCGGCGCGGTCGACGCCGACGAAGACGGTGCCCTCGTCGCGGTACGCGTCGGCGACGCCGAGTTCGGCGGCGAAGTCGGGCCACATGCGGGCGGAGTCGACGGCCAGGCGCGACAGCGGCTCCTCGCCGAAATGGGTCTCCAGCACCGGGGCCACCATCCCGGCGGCCACTGTGGAGGCACCGCTGCCGGGGTGTGGGTCGTACACGGTGACGCTCAGGCCCGCCTGGGCGCAGCGCCACGCGATGGACAGGCCGATGGTTCCCGCGCCGATGATCGCGACGTCCTGGCTCATGTCGAGTTCCCTTCTCGCTTGCGGACGGACGCCTCGACGGCGTCCAGGAGGTCCCGGGTCGCACGGTACGGGTCGGCGGCCCGCGATATCGCCCCGACGACGGCGACGCCGTGGGCGCCCGCCGCGATCAGCGCGTCGACCCGCTCGGCGGTCACCCCGCCGATCGCGATGACCGGGATGTCGACGGCCGCGGCGATGCGGCCGATCCGCTCGGGGCCGAGCGGATCGGGCAGTCCGTCCTTTGTGGTGGTGGCGAAGGCGGGTCCGGCGCCCAGGTAGCTGGCGCCGGCGCGGCGCAGTGCGCGGGCGGTCTCGGGTTCGCGACAGGTGCCGCCCACCAGCGCGTGCCCGCCCAGGATGCCGCGCGCCGCGGGCACCGGGAGGTCGCGCGCGCCGACGTGGCCGCCGTGGGCCTCCACCGCCAGCGCCACGTCGAGCCGATCGTTGATCAGGCAGGTGGCGCCGGCCGCGTCGCACAGGTCCTTCAGGTGAATCGCCAGGTCG
>NZ_DASQPW010000281.1:0-8773 GCF_035643755.1 Stackebrandtia sp.
CGCGACACCCGCTTCGCTTCCTCCGCCAGCCGGGCCGCCTGCTCCCGCAGCGCGGCGTCCGATCGCGCGGACAGCAGCCATGGCACCACCCGCGCCGGGGCCGCGCCGGAGGCGTCGCCCGCGGGGCCGTCCGCGTCGTCGGCGTCGCCCTGTTGGAGGATCACGTGGGCGTTGCTGCCGACCGCGGCGAACCCGGAGATCGCCGCCCGGCGCGGGCCGCCCCGGTCGGGCCAGGCCCGGCTCCGCCGCAGCAGCGAGACGCCGCCGGAGGTCCAGTCCACATGGGGCGACGGGTCCTCCGTGTGAAGGGTCCGGGGCATCACCCCGTGCCGCATCGCCATCACCATCTTGATGATGCCGGCCACCCCGGCGCTGGCGCCGGGGTTACCCCAGTTCGACTTCCCCGAGCCGATCCACACCGGATCGCTTCGGGAATGGCCGCGCCCGTAGGTATTCAGGTACGCCTCGGCCTCCATCACGTCGCCCGCCAGGTTGCCGGGGACGTGGGCCTCCACGGCGTCCACGTCGCCGGCTTCCCATTGGGCGTCGGCCAGGGCGGTGCGCACCAGGCGCTCCAGACCCGAGGGGCTGAGGCTGCCGAAGGTGTTTCGCACCCCGTCCTGGTCGACCGCGGACCCCGCCACCTGGGCCAGGACGCGGTGGCCGTGACGACGCGCGTCCGACAGGCGTTCCACCAGGAGAACGCCGACGCCCTCGGCGAGGTTGCTGCCGTCCGCGTCCGCGGCGAAGGGCTTGACGCGCCCGTCGCCGGGCCGCTTCTGGTTGTGGTGGTAGTCGTCGAACACGTACAGGGACGGGATCACCGACACCCCGCCGACCAGCGCGAGATCGCATTCCCGGTTGCGCAACGCCGTCGACGCGAGATGAACGGCCACAAGGGACGAAGCACACGCCGAGTCCAGCGACAACGCCGGTCCCCGCAGACTCAGGTGATAGGCGACGCGCGCCGCCGCCGCCCCCAACGCCGAGCCGTAGATCTGCTGTCCGCGCACCGAGGCATCCGGCCACCCGAACCGTCCGTGGTAGAAGCTGTTGCTGAGGCCGGCGAACACACCGACCCGTTGCCCCACAAGGCTCTTCGGATCCAGGCGAGCCCGCTCCACGGCCTCCCAGCAGGTCTCCAGCAGCAGGCGGTGCTGCGGGTCCATCCCGCGCGCCTCGTCCGGGTCGATGTCGAAGAAGGCGTTGTCGAAGCCCGCCACATCGTCGAGCAGGGGTGCCTCGTCGGGATGGTCGACGCCCTGGGCGTCGACGTCCCAGCCGCGGTCGGTGGGCAGGGGAACGACCGTGTCGATTTCCTGGCTGACGACGCGCCATAGATCCTCCGGCGAGGCGACACCGCCCGGCATTCGGCACGCCATTCCCACGATGGCGATGGGTTCGTGTCGATCATCGTCGATCCGCTGAAGCTCGCGCCGGGTTTGGAACAATTTGGCCGTTACGCGGTTCAGATATTCTCTGAGTTCTCTGTCCGATGATTCGGTGGGCACGCCGCACTCCTTGGTCTACCTGTCAGGTCGACTCATCGGTGGTGCGTCTATCGGCGGGAAGCCAGGCCGCACATGCTATACGGTCAGCTCCCGCGGGTGCCCTCCAACACCGGGCGCAGCGCGATCCACCAGCGCTTGGCCATCTTGCCGGTGCCGATGTCGTTGGGGTGGACGCCGTCGATGGTGTCGGCGCGGGCGTCGAAGCCGGTGTGCTGGTTCACCACGTGGATCGGCGAGGTGACCGTGGAGTGCCGGTGGGCCCAGCCGGGGATCCGCTTGTCCAGGGCGACGACCCGGTCGGCGCACGCGCCGCAGCGGTCGGCCGACATCGGGATGATCTGCGCCACAAGCAGAATCACGTGCGGGTTGGCGGCGCGAAGCTCCTTGAGTAGCACCGTGTAGGCCGCCAGGATCGCCGTCGGGTCGGGGTTGCCGTGCCAGATGTCGTTGGTGCCCAGGTGCATCACCACGATGTCGGGGCGGTGGGTCTTGAACGTCTGGACGAAGAACCCGTCCCGCGCGGCCTGGGCGACCTTGAGGCCGCGGTAGCCGTCGTTGTCGGCGTCGTGGGTGATGCCGCACTCGGGGGTGTTGCGGGTGCCGACAAAATCAACCGAGCGGTAGCCCGCTCGGTTCATGGTGCGCCAGAGTTTGGCGCGCCAGCAGCCCGGCGACCCGGTGATCGAGTCCCCCAGCGGCATCAGCGTGGTGCGCGTGTTCGTCGGATTCACCGAGACCGTGTGGGCGTTGTCGGTCTCGTCGCGACGGCTGGCCGCGGCCCCAGTGCTGACGCTGACAACGAGCATCAGCCCGGCGGCCATCACGACCCACCACATCCGATTGAGGCGACCGCCACCGCGCCGCACCCTCGTACCTGTCACCTTCACTCCCGAATCAACGCCGAAAACCCTTGCCAGGAATAAAGGTTAGCCGAACCTAGAAGCGTCGGTACTGGCCGAACTGCCGATCCCCGGCGTCGCCCAGCCCGGGAACGATGAACGCCGCGTCGTTGAGGCCCTCGTCGATGGAACCCGTGGTCACCGTCAGGGGCAGACCCGAGGATTCCAGCCGGGTGATGCCCTGCGGCGCGATCAGCGCGCACACCACGGTGACGTCGACGCAGCCGCGGTCGGCGATCATCTGGCAGCAGCGCACCAGCGACCCCCCGGTGGCCACCATCGGGTCCAGGACGATGACGTGCTGGCCGGTCAGGTCGTCGGGCAGCGATTCCATGTAGGCGCGGGGTTCGTGGGTCTGTTCGTCGCGGGCCAGCCCGACGAAGCCCATGGTGGCCTCGGGCAGCAGGGCGTGGGCGGCGTCGGCCATGCCGAGCCCGGCGCGCAGCACCGGCACCAGCAGCGGCGGGTTGGCGAGCCGGACCCCGGTCGCGGTGGCCACCGGGGTGCGGACCTCGTAGGTCTCGGCGGCGATGGTGCGGGTCGCCTCGTACACCAGCAGGGTGGTCAGCTCGTGCAGGGCGGCGCGGAAGACGCCGGAATCGCTGGAGGCGTCGCGCATGGCGGTGAGCCGCGAGGCGGCGAGGGGGTGATCTACGACCTGTACGTCCACGAGCCCACACCCTACCGGCAGCCGACACCTACGTAAACTCGCGATCATGACCTCTCTACTCGCTGTGGACGCCGTGGCGCGGGCGCGCAGCCAGCCGGGCGTGGACCAGGTGGGGCTGGAGCAGCGGGCCGCCGCCCTGGCCACGCGCTCCATCAAGACCACCGCCAAGAAGTGGGCGCTGGACATGGCCATCTCCATGGTCGACCTGACCACTTTGGAGGGCGCGGACACGCCGGGCAAGGTGCGCTCCCTGTGCGTCAAGGCGACGCGCCCCGACCCGAGCGACCGCGCGTGCCCGTCGGTGGCGGCCGTGTGCGTGTACCCGGCGATGGTGCCGGTGGCCGTCGAGGCCCTGGCGGGCACCGGCATCCACTTGGCCAGCGTGGCCACCGCGTTCCCCTCCGGCCAGGCCCCGCTGGAGGTGCGGCTGGCGGACGTCCGTGCCGCCGTGGCCGCCGGCGCCGACGAGATCGACATGGTGATCAACCGCGGCGCCTTCCTGTCGGGCCGCTACGAGCAGGTGTACGACGAGATCGTCGCCGTCAAGGAGGCCTGCGGCGACGCGCACCTGAAGGTGATCCTGGAGACCGGCGAGCTGGCCACCTACGACAACGTGCGCCGCGCCAGCTGGCTGGCGATGTACGCCGGCGCCGACTTCATCAAGACCTCCACCGGCAAGGTGTCGCCCGCGGCGACCCTGCCGGTGACGCTGCTGATGCTGGAGGCCGTGCGGGACTTCCGGGACGCCACCGGGCGCCA
This sequence comes from Stackebrandtia sp., assembly GCF_035643755.1. Lineage (NCBI taxonomy): Bacteria > Bacillati > Actinomycetota > Actinomycetes > Glycomycetales > Glycomycetaceae > Stackebrandtia > Stackebrandtia sp. The sequence goes on from NZ_DASQPW010000281.1 coordinate 3,840, forward strand.
GGTGGGCGTGAAGCCCGCCGGCGGCATCCGCACCGCCAAGGACTCGTGGCGCTACCTGGTGACGGTCAACGAGACCTGCGGCCCCGACTGGCTGTCGCCCGACTGGTTCCGCTTCGGCGCCTCCAGCCTGCTCAACGACCTGCTGCTTCAGCGCCAGAAACTGGCCAGCGGCCGCTACTTCGGCCCCGACTATGTGACGGTGGATTAAATGTCTGTCTTCGAATACGCCCCGGCCCCCGAGTCGCGGGCCATCGTCGATATCAAGTCGTCCTACGGCCTGTTCATCGACGGCACATTCGTCGATCCCTTGGACGGCGGCGGCTTCAAGTCGATCAACCCGTCCAGCGAGGAGACCCTCGCCGAGGTGGCCGACGCCGGGTCGGCCGACGTGGACGCCGCGGTGGCGGCGGCGCGGCGGGCCTTCGACACCGTGTGGGGCCCGATGCCGGGCTCCGAGCGCGCCAAGTACCTGTACCGGATCGCCCGTATCATCGCCGAGCGCTCCCGGGAGCTGGCGGTGCTGGAGTCGCTGGACAACGGTAAGCCCATCAAGGAGTCCCGCGACGTCGACCTGCCGCTGGTGAGCGCGCACTTCTTCTACAACGCCGGCTGGGCCGACAAGCTGTCGCACGCCGGGTACGGGTCCGACCCGCGCCCGCTGGGGGTGGCGGGCCAGGTGATCCCGTGGAACTTCCCGCTGCTCATGCTGGCCTGGAAGATCGCTCCCGCGTTGGCCTGCGGCAACACCGTGGTGTTGAAGCCCGCGGAGACGACGCCGCTGTCGGCGCTGGCCTTCGCCGAGATCTGTCAGCAGGCGGAGCTGCCTCCGGGCGTGGTCAACATCGTCACCGGCGCCGGGGGCACCGGCGCGGCCCTGGTGTCGCACCCGGGCGTCGACAAGGTGGCGTTCACCGGCTCCACCGACGTGGGGCGCCTGATCGCCAAGTCGGTGGCGGGCACGTCCAAGAAGGTCACCCTGGAGCTGGGCGGCAAGGCCGCCAACATCGTGTTCGCCGACGCCGCGCTGGACCAGGCGGTGGAGGGCATCGTCAACGGCATCTTCTTCAACCAGGGGCACGTGTGCTGCGCGGGTTCGCGGCTGCTGGTGGAGGAGCCGGTGGCGGAGGAGGTGCTGGCGAAGCTGAAGCGCCGCATGGGAACGCTGCGGCTGGGCGACCCGCTGGACAAGAACACCGACATCGGCGCGATCAACTCCTCCGAGCAGCTGGCGCGCATCAAGGAGCTCACCGCGGCGGGCACCGCCGAGGGAGCCGAGGCCTGGTCGCCGCCGTGCGAGCTGCCCGACTCGGGGTTCTGGTTCGCGCCGACGATCTTCACCGGCGTGTCGCAGGCGCACCGGGTGGCCCGGGAGGAGATCTTCGGGCCGGTGCTGTCGGTGCTGACCTTCCGGACGCCCGACGAGGCGATCGCCAAGGCCAACAACACCCCCTACGGGCTGTCGGCGGGGGTGTGGTCCGAGAAGGGCTCGCGCATCCTGTGGGCCGCGACCCAACTGAAGGCGGGCGTGGTGTGGGCCAACACGTTCAACAAGTTCGACGCGACCTCGCCCTTCGGCGGGCTCAAGGAGTCCGGTTACGGGCGCGAGGGCGGACGCCACGGCCTGGAGGCTTATCTCAATGTCTAAACGTCTGTCGGTCCGCAAGACCTACAAGCTGTATCTGGGCGGGAAGTTTCCGCGCAGCGAATCGGGGAGGACGTATCAGGTGAGTGGCGCCGACGGCAGCTTCCTGGCCAACGCCGCCCAGGCGTCCCGCAAGGACGTCCGCGACGCGGTGGCCGCCGCCCGCAAGGCGCAGCCCGGCTGGGCGGGCGCCACCGCCTATCTGCGCGGCCAGATCACCTACCGGATGGCGGAGATGATCGAGGGCCGCCGCTCCCAGTTCGTGGCCGAGGTGCGTGACGCCGAGGGCGGCACCATCAAGGCGGCCGAGGCCCAGGTGGACGCGGCCATCGACCGGCTGGTCTGGTACGCGGGCTGGTCCGACAAGCTGCCGCAGGTGCTGGGCGGCGCCAACCCGGTGGCGGGCCCGTTCTTCAACCACTCCACACCCGAACCGGTGGGCGTGGTGGCGGTCGTGGCGCCGCAGGAGGAGTGCTTCCTGGGCCTGATCAGCGTGATCGCGCCCGCCCTGGTCACCGGCAACGCCCTGGTGGTGCTGGCCAGCCAGGAGCGCCCGCTGCCCGCGATCACCCTGTCCGAGGCACTAGCCACATCGGACCTTCCCGGCGGCGTCATCAACCTGTTGTCGGGCAAGGTTTCCGAGCTGACCCCGTGGCTGGCCTCCCACATGGATGTCAACGCGATCGACCTGGCGGGGGTGGACGACCCCGAGCTGGTGCGCGACGCCGAGATCGCCGCCGCCGAGAACCTCAAGCGCGTGGTGCGTCCCGCGAGCGTCGACTGGTACGCCGATCCCGGCGTCGACCGGCTGCGGCGCTTCGTGGAGATCAAGACGGTGTGGCACCCGGCCGGGGTTTGACTTCCTCTGCGCGTGGAACGCGCGGCGTCTGGGTGGGTTACCGCTTCACCGCGTGGTGCCAGCACACGTGCTGGTCCTACCCGCGCTCCACGGTCGTTTGAGTTGTCCGCAAGCCCTGCGGCCAACACGTTCTTGGCGGCGTTGATGTCTCGGTCATGGCGCGCACCACACGGGCACGTCCACGACCGCACATTCAACGGCATCTTGTGGTTGATGCGCCCGAGCCACCTTCACGACGGCCTTCTTACGACGGTTGCTTCCCTTGGTCTTGCGGGACAGGGCCTGCCGCAGGCGTTTCAACTTGCGTGCCGCTTGCCGCAGGAACTTTGGCGCGGTCACCTTCCTGCCATCAGACACATACGGTCGACCCTCGGCCCTGGCTTCTCGCCGCGCGCGCAGCCCATCGTTGAACACCACCCGCGAACACGATGCCGATGCTCCACGCGATCGTCATGATGTACCTGGACGGGCATCTGTGGAGCGTCGCCACGACGCTTCCGCGCAGTTGAGAACCGAGTTACCGAGGCCACGCAACAGCGGCTTGGGAGCAACTCATAAGCTCTATGCCGACTGTTTGACCGACCAGCGACGCGGAGACCTCCAGTGGCCAAGAACGAAAAGGCGCCCAAAGACTCGGACAAGGACGCCGAGGTCGACGCCGAAACCGAAACCGACGCGGCCGACACCGACGCCCTCGACAGCGACGACGCCCTGGACAGCGAGGAGGTCGTCGAGCGCACCAGCGACGCCGATTCCTTCTGGGAGAAGGTCGGCGTGGAGCCGATCGAGATCGCCATGCCCAAGGGCGTGGGGCTGACGCTGCGGGCGTATCGGATGTCCGACACCGTCGAGTCCGACGAGGAGGAGACCGAGTCGGACGACGAGGCCGAGGTCGAAGAGGTCGAGGAGGAGAAGCCGAAGTCCAAGCGGGACAAGAAGCCCTCGAAGAAGGACGACGACGAGGAAGAGGACTCCGAGGACGCCGAGTCGGACGAGGACTCCGACGACGAGGACAAGGACTCCTCGGACGACGAAGAAGACGAAGACGGCAAGAAAAAGGACAAGGACTCCGACGAGGAAGAGGCCGACGAGCCCGAGGAGATCCCGATCTTCTTGAGCCAGGACGGCGCGCTGCCCCTGTTCGAGACCCCCGAGGCGCTGGTGGCCTTCGTCAAGTCGGACGCGGCTACCGAGCTGCGCGCCATCGACACCTGGGACGAGCTGGTCAAGGGCATCAAGGCCGAGTACGTGGTTCCCACCGACGACGACAGCTACGAGCTGGATCTGGTGGTCAAGAACCTGCGCGGCGGGCACGACACCTGGGACCCCGAGCTGATGATCGGCGCGGGCGAGCTCGCCCGCGACCTGGGATTCGCGCTCAAACTGCCCGCCGTCATGTCCACTTTGGCGGTCGGTTCGCCACTGGACGATTTGGACAACGCGCTGCGCTCCGTCGTCGACGGCGGGCTCAAGGCGATGTTCGCCAAGCGCCGGGTGCGCAAGGTCGGCACCCAGCAGACGACCCTGGCCTGGCGGGGCATCATCACCAAAATTGCCGAAACGGTGGACTGGCGAAACTGAGTCTCGTACGGGACTATCGAGGCTGGCCGAATCCGACTACCGAAAGGTAGTGTCGACGTGGCGGAGCGAAAGGAGCACGGCACAGTGCGGATCTTTTGTGGACTGACCGGCGACGCCAATGGCATCGCGGCGGCCGTGACCAACGAGCGCGGAGGCGTCATCGCCACCGCCGAGGTCACCGACGATCCCTACGGCTACCTGGCGCTGTGCCGCATGTGGGTGCGGCACAGCGACCTGGCCAGCGTCACCGTCGCCGACAACGGCGGCAGTCGCGTGCTGCGCGCGCTGGCGGCCGCCGCGGGGCAGTCCATCGGCATCACCGACGTCCCGCACATCAGCGACCCGATGGACTCTGCCGTCCACATCGCACAGATGCTCGCCTATGGCGACCTGATCACCGGGGTGGATTCCGGTGCCTCGGCGGAATTGCGCAAGCTGCTGACGTCGACTCACGCGCTGATCAACAGCGAATACGCCGCCGTGGCGTCCTTTATGGAGGTCATTCGGCAGTGCCACCCCGCGGTGCTGGCCGCCTGGGACGAGCCGACGGACACCGTGGCTTTGGAGATCCTGCGGATCATGCCGGACCCGGCCGAGGCCGCCGAGACCTCGCCGCAGCGCATCGCCGAGGCCCTGGGCGACATCGCCGAGCCGACCCGGCTGGCCGAGCAGGTCCACAAGCTGGCCCGCGCCGCCGCCTCCCGTACCCGCCAGCCCCGCCCCGACGCGGGCGTCGCGGGCGCCATCTCCGCGGCCTCGGAGTCCGTGCTGGCCGCCGAGCGCGCCGCGTACGCGCTGGCCACCTCGATCACCGAGCACATGGAAGTCATGGGCCAGGGCGCGTCGATCCCG
>NZ_DASQPW010000282.1:0-61210 GCF_035643755.1 Stackebrandtia sp.
GCCGCCGCGCCTTTCGAGATCGTCCATGTCGATCGCTGTGGCCGGGGTGGTCTTCGGCAGGGCGCTGTCGAGCACCCGGCGAATGTCGTCGTTCATATCAGGGTTCCTTCGGCTGATTCGGGAATGGATTCGGTCAGCAACGCGCGCAACGCCCGCAGCCCCCGCTGGGTCTGCGTCTTGACGGTGTTGGTGGAGCAGCGCATGACCTGCGCGGTCTGCTCCACCGACATGTCCTCCCAGTAGCGCAGCACCACGGTGGCGCGTTGGCGCATGGGCAATTGGGACAGTGCGTTGAGCACGGTGAGGCGATCGGTGCTGTCGTCGGACACCGGACGGTCGGGTAGCACTTCGCGTGGTTTCTCCCTGCGCAACCAGCTTCTGCGGTACTGGTCGATCAGGGTGTTGACCACGATCCTGCGGGTGTAGGCGTCCAATGAGGTCGCCGAGGCGCGCTTCCAGGCCGCGTACAGCTTGACGAACGCGATCTGGACGGCGTCTTCGGCGCGGTGCCAGTCTCCACAGGACAGATACGCGAAGCGACGCATCCGATCCAGGTTGGCGACAACGTACTCGCGGTAATCCGCCTTGTGCTCCGGTCGCATCTCTTCTCCTCGGGGGATGGTGTGTCGCCCCTAGAAACGGAGATACGGCCCGGACCCGGGTGACAGCCGAAGGAGAAAACTCCCTAGGGCAGTTCGCGGCGGCGCCGCCACGCCAGCTCCGACAGGCGCGCGAAGGCCGCGCACACCTCGTCGTCGCCGTCCTGCGACATGGCCAGCGGGCTGCTGGCGCACGCGGTGAGCACGTAGGGCTCGGCGTCGGTGGGGTAGACGATGGCCGCGGAGTGGCGCACCCCCTCGATCCAGCCGTTCTTCAGCGCCACCTTGGTGCCTTCGGGGACGCCGCGCGCGAAGTCCGTGTTGAGCTCCTGGGCGGCCAGGATGTCGATCATCTCGGAGCAGGCGCTCGGGGAGGCCATGCGGTCGGTCTGGATCGCCGACAGCTGGGCCGCCAACGCCGCCGCGGTCACCCGATTGTCCACTCCGGACTCCGCGGCCGCGTAGTCCTCGATGCCGCGCTTGGTGAAGCTGTTGGTGGCGCCGACGGCGGTGTAGGCCCGCTGGGCCGCGTCGTAGCCCACCTGCTCCAACACCAGGTTGGTGCCCAGGTTGGACGACCGCACGATCATCCGGCGGATCAGCCAGCGCAGCGGCGCCTTGCCGCCGAGCCGCTCCCACACCTGCGGGTCGGAGTCGTAGTCGGGGTCCATGGCGAAGGTGCCGCCCACCGCGGACGTGAAGGCGTTGTGCACCGGGATCTCGGCGTCCAGGTCGAGGCGACCGGAGTCGGCCAGCCGGAAGGCCGCGGCCATCACGCCGATCTTCATCGTGCTGGCCGGGTAGTGGGGGGTGTCGGGGTTGAGGGTGGCGGCGGGGCGGTCGGGGCGGCCGAGCCACAGCGCGAACGAGCCGTCCAGCCCGTCGAATACGGAATCGAGCGAAGTCATAGCGTTCATCGCCGCTCGAGGCTACCCAACCGGTTTGCAAGGATTCTGCAAGGTGCCGCCCCTAGCGTCGATGTCACTCGCCGAAGGGGAGCTCGAGCATGACACCGGAGCAGGAAGCCGACTTCAGCAGGTTCGTGGTGGCGGAGTCGGATCGCCTGGGGCGCTTCGCCTTTCTGCTGTGCGGCGACTGGCACCGCGCCGAGGACGCCGTGCAGCGGGCGTTCGCCAAGCTCTACCCGGTGTGGGGCGGGCGGGCCATCAACACGCCGCGGGCGTACATCCGGCGGATGATCGTCAACGTCGTCACCGACGACTACCGGCTGTGCTGGTTCCGCAAGGTGCGGCTGGGCGAGCCGCCGCCCGACACCGCCGGGTTCGACCCCACCCAGGACAGCGCCACCCGGGTGCTGGTGCGCCAGGCCCTGTCCCGGCTTCCCCGGGGCCAGCGCACCGCCGTGGTGCTGCGTTACTGGGAGGACCTGCCGGTGGCGCGCGTCGCCGAGATCATGGGCTGCACCCCGGGGGCGGTGAAGTCCCAAAGCTCCCGGGGACTGCGGACCATGCGCGAGGTGCTGCGCGCTCAGCTGCGCGAGGAACCGATCATGTCGGCCTCCAGGTAGTACTCCCGGGGACGCCCCCGCGCGTCGAACGCCGCGATGAGCTTCTGCCCGGTCAGCTCCACCACCCGGTAGCTGATCACCGCGACGGGGATCGCGGTGGCGGCCAACAACACGGCGGTGGCGGGGAAGGCCCACGGGCTGGACGGATCGGGCAGCAGGCCGCTGTAGCGCTCCAGCCGCATGATCGGCTCGTGCCACAGGTACAGGCTGTAGCTGGCCAGGCTCACCGCCACAAGCGGGCGCCACTTCAGCCAGCGCGGCCGCACGGCGGTGCCCATGGCGGTGGACGAGATGATCAGTCCGCAACCGACCGCGAAAACGGGGTGCAGCAACGGTTCCACCGTGTTGGGCTGGCGGGTCGCCAGGCCGTACGCCAGCACGCACCCGCCCGCCAGCGCCACCAGCAGCTGGGTCCGCCCCTTGCGGAACCGCAGCCCGGCGGCGTACAGGATGGACAACAGGACGCCGATGGAGAACACGTCCAGCTTGGCCATGGGACCGAACCACACCGGCCAGTCGTCGTGGTCGTAGTCGAAGAAGTGCGCGGCGATCAGCTTGTAGGCGATGCTCGAGCCGATCAGGATCGCCACCCCGGTCAGCAGCACCGCCATCCGGGCCGCGCGGGTGCGCAGCCGGCGGCAGACCGCCTGGGCCACGGCACCCAGCAGGGCCAGCAGCACGTAGTAGTGCATCTCGTCGGCCAGCGACCACGCCGGGCCGTCGGTGTAGAAGATCTTGTCCTGGCTGTAGACGTGGGTGAACGTCAGGTGCAGCAACAGGTCCCGCCAGTCTCCCGGCAGCTTCGGGTTGGAGATCGCCCACACCAGACACACCACGAGGTAGTACAGCGGGATCAGCCGCGCCGCCCGGCGCAGCAGCAGCGCCCGCCCGCTGCGCTGCGGGGCCTCGCCGAGGCACGACCGCGCGTACTGCAACCCCAGCAGCAGCCCCGACAGCACGAAGAACATGTCGACGCACAGGTCGGTGGCGAGCATGACGTCGTGCCAGATGGTGCCCTGAAACGGCCAGCGCCAGTCGGGCGCGGCCCGGTTGTTCTGGTACGCGTGGAAGGTCATCACCGCGGTGGCGGCCAGGGCGCGGTAGCCGTGCACCTCGAGGCGCTGCGTGGTGGCGACCGACGCGCCGGAGTCGTCCAGGGCGGTGCTGGGGGCGCGTCGGTCGAAGCTCACGGGCGCCCCCTGTGGACCTTGTGGCGCGGCGTGATGACCCACTTGCGTTCCCCGCACAGCTCCTTGAGGTGCGCGACCCGCGAGATGATGTTCTTCCACTCGGAGTAGAACAGCGTGTTGACCACCACGTAGGCGCCGAACCACCAGCCCTTGCGCCGGATGTCGGGAACCGCCAGCCGCCAGGAGAACAGCGTCTGCACCGGTCCCACCGACAGCGCGTAGATCGAGGTGAGCAGGAACGCCGGGATCATCCAGTCCAGTTTGGTGATGCCGCCGGCGTGCCAGGCGAGCGCGCCGATCACCGGCACGATCTGGAGGCTCGCCCACGGGGTGACCTCCCGCCACCCCAACAGGAAGACGGCCCCGAGCTTGTTGCGCGCGCTGAAGTGCTTGGACCGCAGGGTGGCCCCCATGTGCATCTTGGATACCTGGTACCAGCCCTGCGCCCACCGCATCCGCTGATGCCACAGCGCCCCAAAGGATTCCGGGGCCAGCTCCCGGCTGAGCAGCGCCGGGTCGGAGACGATGCGCCCGCCCTCGACCAGCACCCGGATCGAGGCGTCGATGTCCTCGGTGAGCATGTCGGGGCGCATCCGGATGCGGCGCAGCACCTCGGTGCGCCAGAATCCGTTGGAGCCGCCGAAGATCCCGAAGCCGTGCAGCGCGGCGCGGCCGGGGTGGCTGACGGCGTAGATCGCCTCGAACTCCACGGCCACGGTGCGGGGAATCCAGGAGTCGCGTCCATTGCGGACCACGCAGTGGCCCTGGACGACGTCGGCGCCGCCGGCGATCCAGTCCCAAGCCCGGCGGAACGCCCGCGTCGCCGGGTGATGGTCGGCGTCGAAGACCCCGACGAACTCGCCGGACGCCACGCCGAGCGCGGCGTTGACGTTTTGGGCCTTGGACGTCGAACCGGGCACCTCCAACACCACCAGCCGCCGGTCGTGGCGGGCCAGGAGCCGCAGCTGGGCCTCCACCGGAAGCGGGCGCGGGGTGTTGTAGGCCAGGATCACCTGGAAACGCCCCGGATAGTCCTGCGCCAGCACCGCCTCGACGGTCTCCACAATGGTGTCCGCCTCGTTGGGCAGATAGGCGGCGATGATCGCCGTGGCGGGGGGACAGGGCCGGTCGTTGGCGGGCGGGCGCCGCGGGTCCAGCGCGAACAGCGACTCCGCCCACATCAGGGCCGAGGTGAGCACCAGGACGCCCACCAGGACCAGATAGGCGGGCGTCAACACCTCGATGCCGTACTTGTCGAGGGTGACCAGGGTGACGAAGGGCGCGACGATGCCGAGCACGACGGTGGCCAGCACCTGGAGGGCGGTGCGCAGCGGCGTCGAGCGGCGGGCGCCCCCGCCCAGCAGGCTGTGGCTCCAGCGCACCGGCACCAGGTCCAGCTTCTCGGCGGCGTGGTCGGCGGCCATGGTGGCGCGCCGGATCAGGCGCGCGGTGTCGAGGCGCTTGCCGTGGCCGGCGGTCTCGGTCCAGCCGCACACCGGGGTGGCGTCGGGGGGCTGGGCGTCGAAGGCGGTGGCCAGGCGGGAGGTCATGTCCGACAGCCGCGCGGCGACCCGCTTGGTGGCGGCGCCGCGCAGCAACACCACCAGGTCGTCCCCGGCGGTGGTGACCAGCTCGTAATCGTCCAATTGCGACGCCACGCTCGCCACCACTCCCGGCGGGGGAGCCCCGTAGGTTCGCAACGAATGGCTCAGGGACGGCACGAGTCGAATCACGGCGACCGCGGGCCCGGGCCGGGCCCGGGTATGGCGCAACTTCTCCAGCGCCCGTGTCCATTCGGGAAGCGGCAGGTACCGTCCGATGTGGGCTTGCGCGGTGACGCCGGTGGGGGAGATGGTGGGTGACAGCGAATCGATCACGGCCGGTACCGCGCTTCGAACATAGGGGTGCTCCTCATCGGTATTCGAGCAGCGACAAGGATCCCCGGAGTCAACCGGGAGACGACGGGAAAAGCCGATGAGGCAGTTCGCAACGAGACGAGGGCAACCGTGCCGGGGAAGCCTGTTCGCGATATGCGGTTATCGAAGGGGTATTGAGCAGCTAGCCGTAAGTAGCATATCCGCTCATATGAAAGCGGAAAAGACCTAAACGAAAGAACTAGATAAGGAGAATCTAAATAAGACCTTAAAAAGCGGCCCCCTGGTCGTCCACAATGACCGAAAGGGGCCGCTTCAGCGTTTATGCGCTATTTCGCCAGCAGGGAGCGCAACACGTATTGCAGGATGCCGCCGTGACGGTAATACTCGGCCTCTCCCGGGGTGTCGATGCGTACCACCGCGTCGAAGGCCGTCTCGGAGCCGTCGGCGACGGCGCTCACCCGAACCGTGGCGGGGACGTCGCCGTCGTTGAGCGCGGTGACGCCGGTGATGGCGAAGGTCTCGGAGCCGGTGAGGCCCAGGTGTTGCGCCGACTGGCCCTCGGGGAACTGCAACGGCAGCACGCCCATGCCGATCAGGTTCGAGCGGTGGATGCGCTCGTAGGACTCGGCGATGACCGCCCGCACGCCCAACAGCCGGGTGCCCTTGGCCGCCCAGTCGCGGGACGAACCGGAGCCGTATTCCTTGCCCGCCAAGACAACCAGCGGCGTCTCGGCGGACTCGTAGTTCTGCGCCGCCTCGTAGATCGTGGTCACCGGCCCGCCGTCGCGGGTGAAGTCGCGGGTGAAGCCGCCCTCGGTGCCCGGCGCCAGCTGGTTGCGCAGCCGGATGTTGGCGAAGGTGCCGCGGATCATCACCTCGTGGTTGCCGCGCCGCGAACCGTAGGAGTTGAAGTCCGCGGGCTCCACCCCGTTTTCCTTGAGGTACTCGCCCGCAGGCGAGTCGGCCTTGATGGAACCGGCCGGGGAGATGTGGTCGGTGGTGACGGAGTCGCCCAGCCGCGCCAGCACCCGGGCGCCGTCGATGTCGCCCACCGGCTGTGGCCGCGCGGGCATGCCGTCGAAGTACGGGGCCTTGCGGACGTAGGTGGAGTCGGCCTCCCACTCGAAGGTGTTGCCGGTCGGGATCGGCAGCGCCCGCCACCGGTCGTCGCCGTCGAAGACGTTGGCGTAGTCGGCGGTGAACATCTCGCGCCCGATGGACGAGTGGACCACGTCGGCGATCTCGGAGGCCGCGGGCCAGATGTCCGACAGCAGCACCGGCTTGCCGTCGGCGTCGACGCCCAGCGGCTCGGTCGCCAGATCGATGTCCATCGAACCGGCCAGCGCGTAAGCCACCACCAGCGGCGGCGAGGCCAGGTAGTTCATCTTGACGTCGGGGTTGATGCGGCCCTCGAAGTTGCGGTTGCCCGACAGCACCGACGTGACGGCCAGGTCGCCGTCGTTGACGGCCTTGGACACCGCGGCCGGAAGCGGGCCGGAGTTGCCGATGCAGGTGGTGCAGCCGTAGCCGACCAGCTGGAAGCCCAGCTTGTCCAGGTACGGCGTCAGGCCGGCGCGCTCCAGGTAACCGGTCACCACCTGGGATCCCGGCGCCAGCGAGGTCTTCACCCACGGCTTGCTGCTCAGGCCCCGGTCGACGGCGTTCTTGGCCAACAGGGCCGCGCCCACCATCACGTACGGGTTGGAGGTGTTGGTGCACGAGGTGATCGCGGCGATCACCACGGAGCCGTGGTCGACCTCGGTGTCGGTGCCGTCCTCCAGCGTCACCGGCATCGGCTTGTGCGGGCGGCCGCCGTTGGGCGCGGTGGCCGGGGCGTCGGAGGCCGGGAAGCTCTCCTTGCCCGCCTCGTCGCCCCCGTCGACGTAGTTGCCGACGTCGTGGCGCCAGGTCGCCTTCGCGGCGGTGATGGAGATCCGGTCCTGCGGGCGCTTCGGCCCCGCGATGGACGGCACCACCGTGGACAGATCGAGCTCGAGGTATTCGCTGTAGGCGGCCTCGCGGGACGGGTCGTGCCACAGACCCTGCTCCTTCGCGTAAGCCTCCACAATGGCCAGGCGCTCCTCGTCGCGCCCGGTGAGCCGCATGTAGTCCAGGGTCTCGCGGTCGATCGGGAAGATGGCGCAGGTGGATCCGAACTCGGGGCTCATGTTGCCCAGGGTGGCCCGGTCGGCCAGAGGAACCGAGCCGACGCCCTCGCCGTAGAACTCCACGAACTTGCCGACCACGCCGTGGGCGCGCAGCTTCTCGGTGACGGTGAGGACCAGGTCGGTGGCGGTGGCCCCGGCGGGCAGCTCGCCGGTCAGCTTGAAGCCGACCACGCGGGGGATCAGCATCGAGATCGGCTGGCCCAGCATGGCCGCCTCGGCCTCGATGCCGCCCACGCCCCAGCCCAGCACGCCCAGGCCGTTTTCCATGGTGGTGTGGGAGTCGGTGCCCACGCAGGTGTCGGGATACAGCACGCCGTCGCGGTTCATCACCACGCGGGCCAGGTGCTCGATGTTCACCTGGTGGACGATGCCGGTGCCCGGCGGCACCACCTTGAACTTGTCAAAGGCGGTCTGTCCCCAGCGCAGGAACTGGTAGCGCTCGCGGTTGCGCTGGTACTCGCGCTCCACATTGCGCTCGAAGGCGTCGGGGCGTCCAAAGTAGTCGACCATGACCGAGTGGTCGATGACCAGCTCGGCCGGCGCCAGCGGGTTGATGCTGGAGGCGTCGCCGCCCAGGTCGGCGACGGCCTCGCGCATGGTGGCCAGGTCGACGACGCACGGCACGCCGGTGAAGTCCTGCATGATGACGCGGCCGGGGGTGAACTGGATCTCGACGCTGGGCTGGGCGTCGGCGTCCCAGTTGCCGAGGGCGCGGATGTGGTCGGCGGTGATGTTGGCGCCGTCCTCCGTGCGCAGCAGATTCTCCAGCAGAATCTTGAGGCTGTAGGGAAGGCGCTCGTGGCCGTCCACGGCGTCGAGGCGGAAGATGTCGTAGCTGCTGTCGCCTGCGGCGAGCTTCGCGCGCGCGGCGAAGGTGTCGATGCTTGACACGGGTACTCCCAAATCTATGTCCGTATATTCGGTTTCAGTCTGCCGGACGACCCGCGCCCGGCGGCACTGGATCGGTCATGTCGGGAAGGCACCTAACAAACCGTACGTCCGTCTTGTTAAGATAGCAGGCCGACGTCCCGACAGGAGACCGCCATGCCTTACGTCATACATCACATCCAGATCGCGTGCCCCGCGGGCAGCGAGGACACGCTGCGGGCGTTCTACGCCGACGTCCTCGGCCTCGTCGAACAGCCGAAGCCCGCCAACCTGGCCGCCCGCGGCGGCTGCTGGTTCCGCGGCCCGGGGGAGGGGCACATCGAGTTCCACCTCGGCGTCGAGGCCGACTTCGCGCCCGCCCGCAAGGCCCACCCCGGCGTGGTCTGGGGCGACGAGGAAGCGCTGCGGGACCTGGCATCCCGCCTCGAGGCCGCCGGGCATCCCGTCGCGTGGGACGGCGAACTCCACGACGTCCCCATGCGGCTCAACGGAACCCCCGACGCCCCGGTCAACACCGGCGGCATGTGGCGCTTCTACACGGCCGATCCCCACGGCAACCGCATGGAGTTCCTGGCGCCCCGGACGGTGTGACCCGACGCATTGCGCGCGCCGACCGTCGTGGCGTTAACTGACCTCACCATTCCGCGGCGAGGAGACACCATGGCCCCGACCCAACAGTCCACAGTGATCGATGGAATCGCGGAGGTGACCTCGGTCGCCGAGCTGCGCGCCCTGCTCGGCGAGCCCGGCCACCGCACCCGCACCAAGGAACGCCCCCGCCTCCACGAGGTGGACAGGGCATTCCTGGCCGCGTCCCCGTTCTGCATGATCGGCACCGCCGACCCCGAGGGCAACTGCGACGTCTCGCCCAAGGGCGATCCCGCCGGCTTCACCCTGGTGCTGGACGACGCCACCATCGCCATTCCCGAGCGCTCGGGCAATCGGCGCGCCGACGGATTCCACAACATACTGTCCAATCCGCACGTCGGACTCAACTACCTGGTTCCCGGCCGCGGCGACACCCTGCGCATCAACGGCCGCGCCCGCCTGGTGAAGGACGCCCCGTTCTTCGACGACATGGTCGTCAAGGGCCACCACCCCCAGTTCGCCATCATCGTGGACATCGACACCATCTTCTACCACTGCGCCAAGGCATTCATGCGTTCGCGGCTGTGGGACCCCGAGACCTGGCGTCCCAAGGACGTGCCCACCACCGCCGAGCTGGTCAAGGCCGTGCAACCCGACACCGAAGAGACCCTCGAAGACCTGAACCGCCACTACGAGTGGTCCAACTACTCCAAGGGCCTCTACGGCACCCGTTACCCGGGTCAGTGAACCGGGTTGTCGGGCATGGCCAGCGCGACCTCGGCGAGCTCCCTGAACGACAACGCGGGCGCGGGGTCGCTGGGCCTCATGCGCTCGTTCTCATCGCTGATCACCACCGCGGAACCGTCGGTGCGGTACCACACCACGTATCTGGCCGACACCGACGACCGCTGCCCGTTATCGTGGGTCAGCATCGACGCGTAGCGCAAGTCCTCGCCGCGGGGACCGGTGTGTTTCTCGGCGTTACAGGAATCGAACTGCGTGTTGTTCGCGTGGTTGTCGCATCCCGCGAGGTCAAGCGCGTCTCCAGTGTCCTTTGTGTAAGACTTTGGCTGGTAGACGTTGACGCCGGTGTAGTCGGGGTGGCCCGCGGGGATTTTCGGGAACGGGAACCCCACCTCGGTGTCTTTCCCGGCCATGAGGCCGAACACCGTGCGCTCGTATGACTGGCCCCCTACGGGCCTGGATTCGGCCGTGCCCTTGGTCTTCGCCCACGCGGTCAGGTCCAGATGCTGCTTGGTGGACAGCGGTTTGCTCAAAACGTCGGAGTCGCTCGCCGGGTTGGCGTCGGGATAACGATTGGCGAAGAAATCCCAAAACGCCGAGGTGTACGCCTTGGTGTCGGCGGACTGCGGCGTGTCGTCGCCGATGCCCCACTCCCAGTTGTACTTCGGGTTCAACGTCGACGACGCGGAGGCGCCCGACCGCGACGTCGTGACATGGTCACCGGCGCCACCGCGATGGTGCGAGGCGCCGGCCGGGCCGCTCCTTGCGGAACGAGAACAGCCGCGCCGCGTCCCGGATCGCGTTGGTGATGACGCGTCGCACGTACGCGTCCGGGGATTTGGCCCGCCCCCAGTTCAGGTACCACTTGGTCAGCGCCTTTTGGACGGCGTCCTCGGCGCGGTGCCAGTCCCGGCACACCAGGTACGCGAACCGCCCCAACGTATCGATGCGGGCGGCCACGAACTCGCGATACTCGGTCTCGGCCTCAGGGAGCATGTGACTCTCTTTCTGAGTTGACTCCCGTATGACCCGCTGGCCCCGACGATCGGTTGCGCGCGGCGAGGATCATTTTTCGCCCGAGTGCGGGCTTGCTCACCGTCGCTGGTCAAAACCCGATTCGCCCCATAATCTTGCCAACGATGAATTACTCCGTGACCCCCGTGTGGCTGGTGCGTCGACGTCACGTCGACTACTGCCGCGTGTCCGGACTCCTGTGTCGCTGATCGCCGGTCGCACCGCGACCGCCTGATCGCCACGTCATCCCTTCTCGCACGCCTGTGCCCAGGCGTGTCCCCTTTGGAGTTCCCATCATGTTCGCGCTCGTCAGGAAGACGCCCTTCTCCGCCCAGCTGCTGCTGGGACTGGCCGTCGGCGTCGGCCTCGGCCTGATCGCCCGCCACTTCGACGTCGGCTGGCTCGGGTCCACGCTCGAGTACACCGGCAACCTGTTCATCCAGCTGCTCAAGCTGGCCGTGCCGCCGCTGGTGTTCGCCGCGGTGGTCGTCAGCATCTCCAGCCTCCGCAAGATCTCCGGCGCCGCCCGGCTGGTCGCCAAGACCATCGGCTGGTTCATGCTCACGTCGCTGATCGCCGTGTCGATCGGCCTGGGTCTCGGCCTGGTCACCAACCCCGGCTCCGGGGTGAGCCTGTCCACCGGCGCCGCCAAGGCGCCCGCCGAGGCCGGCAGCTGGACCGACTTCATCACCGGGATCATCCCCACCAACCTCGGTCAGTCCTTTGTCGACGTCAACGTGCTGCAGATCGTGTTCATCGCGATCGTCATCGGCGCCGCGGCGGTGAAGATCGGCGACAAGGCCGCGCCCTTCCTGCGGTTCAACCAGTCGCTGCTGGACCTGGTGCAAAAGGCGCTGTGGTGGGTGATCCGCCTGGCCCCGATCGGCACCGTCGGCCTGATCGGCAACGCCGTGGTCTCCTACGGCTGGGAGCTGCTGAAGCCCCTGGCGACCTTCAGCGTCGACGTGTACGTCGGCTGCCTCCTGGTGCTGCTGGTGGTCTACCCGGTGCTGCTGCGGGTCTTCGGGCGCGTCAGCCCGGTCACCTTCTTCCGCAAGGCCTGGCCCGCGCTGGAGCTCGCCTTCGCCTCGCGCTCCTCGGTCGGCGTGATGCCGCTGGCGCAGCGGGTCGTCACGCGGCGCCTCGGCGTGCCCGGCGACTACGCGTCCTTCGCCTCACCCTTCGCCGCCACCACGAAGATGGACGGTTGCGCCGCGGTGTACCCGGCGCTGGCGGCGATCTTCGTGGCGCAGGTGTACGGCGTCCACCTGGGCATCGGCGACTACCTGCTCATCGCCTTCGTGTCGGTGATCGGTTCGGCCGCCACCGCCGGTCTCACCGGGGCGCTGGTCATGCTGACCCTGACGCTCAGCACCCTGGGCCTGCCGCTGGCCGGCGCCGGGCTGCTGCTGGCCATCGACCCGGTGCTGGACATGATCCGCACCGCCACCAACGTCGCCGGACAGATGGTGGTGCCGGTCCTGGTGTCGCGCTGGGAGAAGAACCTGGACACCGACGTCTACACCGCCGGAGTCCAGCCGCTGGAGGAGACCCCGGCGAGCACCGAGCCGCCCGCTCGGGTGCGCGAGCCCGAGGCAGCGTTTGGCACCTGAGAGTGACGGACGGGCCGATCGCTTGTCTTTCGTCCAAAGGAGTCATTAAAATACTCGGTATCTGGCATGTTCACCCAGGGGCCGATCGTCCTCAGTACCGGGGACTTGTTGCCCTGTCATCCCAGTCGTCAAAGGATGACTGTGGAAATGCGAGGCCATCATTCCTGGAGCGTGAGATGACATTCTTGACACCTTCGGACGAGGGCAGATCGCGGGCGTTTCGGGCGGCGGCGTCGCTGGCGGGTCTCGCGGTGTCGGTGCGCGACACCCGGCCCTGGCGCTGGGTGTCCGGCGCCCGCTCGCTCGACCTCTACACCGACGAGGGGCGGCGGCTTCCGGTCGCCGACCCCGCCGGGCACCTGATGACGCTCAGCTGCGGCAGCGGCCTGCACCTGGCGCGCACCGCGCTGCGGGCCCAGGGCTACGACGTGTGGGTGGAGCGCGCCGGGGGAGAACCGGCGCCCGATTCCCCGGTCGCGCGCCTCCTGGTGGCCGACGCCGACGTCAAGCCGAACATCATGGCGCTCAACCGGTTGCGCGACCGGGTGGATCGGATGCGCCGCGGCGGCCTCGCGCGGCAGCCCGCCGACCCCGGCCTGCTGAGCGGCGCCTGCGAGACGGCGGGCGGGCGCATGCGGGTGCTGCACTGCGACGAGGTGATGAGGCTGGCGTCCATCGACGCGATGGCCCACGCCATCGTCGACCTCGACGAACGGCGCCGCCGCGAGCTGGCGGGCCGGCCGCGTCCGCGCGCCCACGCCGACGTCGTGGACCCGCACGGCCAGTACGCGGTGCTGCTGGCCGCCGACGACTCCACCGAATCCTGGTTGCGGGTCGGGGAGGCCATGGCCGCGGTGTATCTGGCGGCGGCCGACGCGAAGCTGTCGGTGGGGATGCTCAGCGCCCCGACCGAGAACCCGGTGACCCGGGCGCAGCTGGTGCGGCTGCTGGGCGACGGCTCGATCCCCGCCCTGGTGCTGCACCTGGGTAGCGCGGCGGGCCAGCCGCCGGAGGCGGCCGCCCGGCTGTTCACCTCCGCCCTCGCGGGCGCGGCCGGGGCTGTCGCCTAAACGTCATTCGGCGAATTTCCCCACGCAAAACGCTTGCGCGGCAAGGTTTTTGGCTATTCGGGCGATGAATGATCGGCCGTATGCCGGTGTCTCGAGCCTGTTGCGACGTCGCGACCCAAAGTAGAATCGACCCGTGGAACACTCATCCGCCACATCGATAGCCGAAATGTCCAATGGCGACGAGGCCCGCATGATGCTCGCGCTGATCGCCGACCGGGACCGCATCGCGCGAGACCTTCACGACCTTGTGATCCAGCGGCTGTTCGGCATCGGCCTGCAACTGCAAAACACCCTGAGTTATCCCGTACAACCCGAGGTCGCGCAGCGCCTCAACAACGCGGTTTCCGAGCTGGACACGGCGATGCGCGACATCCGTTCGGTGATCTTCCAGCTCCACGAGGGCAAGAGCACCGACCTGCGCAGCGACGTGCGCGCCATCGCCGCCGACGCCGAGGCCAGCCTGCGGTTCCGCCCGCACCTGATGTTCATCGGCCCGATGAGCGCGGTCACCGACCACCGCACCCGCGGCGAGCTCCTCGCGGTGTTGCGCGAGGCGCTGTCCAACGTGGTACGCCACTCCAAGGCCGAGCGCGTCGACGTCAGCATCACGGTCGACGTCGACACCGTCGAGCTGAAGGTCAGCGACGACGGCCGCGGCATCCCCGAGAAGGTGTCGCGCGGCGGCCTGCTCAACCTCGAGGCCCGCGCCCGCGGCCTGGACGGAACCTTCACGGTGAGCCGCCGCGAGCCGACGGGAACCCTGGTGGTCTGGACCGTCCCCCGAAAGGGTTGAATCGCCTCGCCCCGGACGGCGCCTTGGGGTCAGTGCGTCGCCGCGGTGTCCTGCTTGGCGGGTTCGCTCTGGCGCATCTTCGTCACCAGGATGGCGGCCTGGGTGCGGTTTTGCAGCGCCAGCTTCGCCAGGATGGTGGACACGTAGTTCTTCACCGTCTTTTCGGACAGGAACATCTGCGCCGAGATCGTGCGGTTGCTGTGGCCCTCGGCGATCAGGTCGAGTATCCGGCGTTCCTGCTCGGTGAGGCTGCGCAGCCGGTCCACGCCCGCCTCGCCGGTGCGGACCCGATCGAGGACGCTGGCGGTGACGGTGGGGTCGAGCAGCGAACGCCCCGCGGCCACGGTGCGCACCGCCGAGACGATGTCGGTGCCCCGCACCTGTTTGAGCAGATACCCCGACGCGCCCGCGGTGATCGCGGCGAACAACGCGTTGTCGTCCTCGTAGGACGTCAACATCAGCACCCCGATGCCCGGGTCGGCGGCGCGGACGTCGCGGCACACCCGAATGCCGCTGTCGTCCGACAACCGGACGTCCAGGATGGCCACGTCGGGCTGGGACGCGAGGATGCGGCGGGTGGCCTCGTCGGCGGTCTCCGCCTCGCCGACGATCTCGATGTCGCCCTCGTTGCGGAGCAATTCGCACATGCCGCGCCGCACCACTTCGTGGTCGTCGAGCAGGAATACTCGTATCACATTCCCGTTGTACCGCAAAGTAAGGAGCGGCGCCACCTTCCAGGCGAAATGTAGGGCGGTACAAAAGTCACGCATCGCCCCCGATGGAGGGTGAGGGAGCCCGGCGACGACCGGTGGTGGTGTGATGTGGTCGGCCGCCGCCGGGCTGGGTGCGGTGGTTAAAGTTTGTGATCCCCGATGGTACGTACGTCACCATTCTATGCCACCGCGTCAACCCCCCTGACCCCACGGGCCACACCCCTCCCCCCACCGGCTCGCGGGGGTGCCGCGGCGGACCCAGGTCTCATTCCCGACGGAGCCGGACCGGTCACCGCCGGTAGCGGCCTAGGCTGTCGCGCGTGCTCGCCGCCTTCGTCCCGATCTGGCTTCTGACCGCCCTCGGCGCACTGACCGGGCGCTTCCGCGTGCTCGGCGACGGCGCCGAACGCGTGCTCGGTGGCTTCGTGTTCCGCGTGGCGATGCCCGCGGCGCTCTTCACCGCCCTGGCCCGCACCAAGCTGAACTTCAGCGCCCCCGCCCTGGGCGCCTTCGCCCTCAGCACGATCGTGGCGATGGCCGCGGGCTTCGCCCTGTCCCGCTGGGGACTGCGCCGCAAACCGGGCGAGTCGACGATCGCCGCGATGGCCTCGGGCTACGTCAACTCCGCCAACCTCGGCATCCCCGTGGTGCTCGACGTCCTCGGCAACGCGTCCTTCCTCACCGAGGTGCTGCTGTTCCAGGTCCTCATCGTCACCCCCGCGATCCTGATCGCCCTGGACCACGCCTCGGGCCGCCAATGGAGCGTCAAACGCCTCGCGACCCTGCCGCTGCGCAACCCCGTCATCATCGGGCTCGTCCTCGGCGCGCTGTGCTCCGTGATCGGCTGGAGCCCGCCGGATCTCATCTTCGCGCCCCTGAAGACCCTCGGCGCCGCGGCCGTGCCCACCGCCCTGATCGCCCTGGGCATCTCGTTGACCGTGCGCGACGGCAGGCTGGACGGCGAAACGGGCGAGGTGTGGACGCTGTCGGCCCTCAAACTGCTGCTGCAACCGCTGATCGCCCTCGGAGCGGGCCTCGCCCTCGGCCTCGGCCACGACACCCTCCTGGTCGTCGTGGTCTGCGCGGCGCTGCCCACGGCCCAGAACACCTTCATCTTCGCCCAGGAACACGGCCAGGCCGAGTCGGTGGCCCGCCGCACCGTGATCGTCTCCACCGCCCTGTCGATGGCGACGCTGGCGGGAATCGCCTGGCTGTTGAGCTGATCAGTCGATGGTCAGTCCCACGTTGTCCACGGCGCCGTGCAACTGATCGTTGGGGGCGCCGCTGTGCTTTCCTGCGATGAGGACGGGCGCGTCGTTGGACACGTCCAGGTCCGCGCCCGACGTGGCGCCCCGCTCTTGTCCGTCGATCAGGATGCGCAGCTGGTCGCCGTGCCGCACGCATGTGATGGTGTGCCATTCGTGCAGGGGTAGCTGGCGTGGTGCGGCGACCAGGGTGCCCGATTCGGTCTTGCCCCGCCTGCCCGCCACCCGGCAGTCGGGCCCGGCCTGGTCGACCTGCATCTTCCACTGCCCGCCGCGGGTTCGGTACCGTCCCTTTTGGATGACGTTGTAGCCCGACGGCCCGGGCAGGGTGTCCAGACGCACCTGTGCCGTGGCCGTGAAGTCCTTGGTGTCGGGGTTCAGGTCGGGGGCGTCGGCGACCTCCAGCACCGCGGTTCCCTGTCCTGGCCCCGGAAATCTCAGCGCCCAGTCGCCGGGCCGGCCCGACGCGCCGGCCACCGCCTGGACCTCGCCGCGTCCGCGCGCCACCACGCATCCGATCTTGGCGTCCTCGCCGCTTCCCGCCAGGCATCCCGAGATCGCCGGGCCGCCGTCGGGCTGGGTGGTGGCGACGTCGTTGAAGTCGAAACTCAGCGCGGGTTCGGCGGCCTGGCCCAGGCCGGGGGACAGGAGGACCGCGGCGCATCCCATGGCCACCGCCGTCCCCAATCGACGTCTCATTCCCCCGCACCGCCTCACGAATCGACTTCCCCGAGCACCGGACAGTGTAGAGACCGCCGTGGTCTCATCCGCGACATTGCACACTCGCGTGGCGCGTCTGCCGAAGGCGGTGGCGATGACGGACCCGGTTCGACGGGGTCCGTCATCGCCACAACGCGGTTTAGCCGACCGTCCAGGTGTAGGAGTCGGTCAGGTACTTCGATCGCAACTTCTTGTCGCGCACCCACTTGGTGGTGTCGATGACGGTGACGCTGATCTTGTGTTTGCCGGACGCCAGGTTCAGCGCGCCGGTGTCCAGCTTGGACTTTCCGGTGGCGGCCTTGACCGTCTTGCCGTCGATCTTCCACACCACGGAATGTCCACCCTGCACCTTCGGGATCTTCACCCCCAGGGTCTTGCCGGTGGCCACCGCCTTCTTGGTCGACACGGTCGGCGTGGCGACCGCCGCCTTGTCGTGGAAGGCCGCGACCATGGCCTCGCGGCTGGGGAGGTTGAACTCGCGCCCCAGTTCCCGCATGATCGAGTTCTCGCTGGGCCGGTAGATGCCGTGCTTCCAGTAGCGGGCCCCGTCGTAGACGTCGATCTTGCCGCCGTCGGGGGTGTCCTGGCCCATCCACTGGGCCCACTTGACCTTCTCGTTCTCCTGGGTCTTACGGTCCTTGATGGACACGTCGGGCTCGGGGACCTCGTCGCCGGTGTAGTTGTCGCCCTCGCCGTAGTCGTATTCGTCCGCGAGGCCGCCGATCGAGTGGCCCAGCTCGTGCACCACGATCTGGCCGGCGGACTCGTTGCCGCCCGCCGCCGTGGCGGCACCGCCGCCGGCGCCGCCGTAGGTGGAGGTGTTGGCCAGCGCCAGCACCTGGTCGACGTCGGGGGCCTGCGCGGCGTACTGGTTGGCCTTGGTCTCGTTGACGCACAACAGCCGGTCGATGTCGCCGCAGTAGAAGTACATGTCCAGCGCGGTGTCGCGCATGGTGCCCTTCGGATCGTTGTCGACGCCGGACTCGTTGGACTCGACGTCGACCATCCAGACGTTGAACTGGTTCTTGTAGCTCTTGTACGGCTCGACGGCGAACAGTTCGTCCACCTTGGAGCGAACGTGCTGCTCGTAGGTGTCCATCTGGTCCTTGGTGTATCCGTCGCCCACGACGACCAGGTCCAGCTTGTCCTTTGTGGGTCCGTTGTCCATGATCGGGGTCACCTTGGAGGCGTGCACATCGGACGCCTGAGCCCGGTTGTCGTGGACCTGATACGTGACGTCCTTGCGGGTGATCGAGCCGTCTTCGCTGAAGACCTCGCGGTTGGCGGTCTGGGTCTTGACGGTCGGGTCGGCGTTGGCCGACCCGACCGCGTAAACCGTCACGGACGCGGCGGCCAATATCAACGCAGCGCCGATCGCCGTGCGGGCGCGGAAACGCATGGGGTGTTTGCCTTTCGCTGAGGGGTGGGGCGAACCTGACAAATACTGCCGTGCATATCGAGTAAATACAAGTCCACAGAAATATTGGCGCCCACCGAATCTCGGTGAGCGCCAATATATGTATAAATCGATGCTTATAAGTCCAGTGATCCGCCGGTCATCGCCGCCGACAGCCGCATGTGGCCGACCGCCTCGCCGTCGCGGCCCTGGCGTTGCAGGGTGCGTCCCAGCATCAGGTGGGCGTACGCCTCCACGGGGTTGCGGCGCAGCACCTCCCGCAGCTGGTCTTCGGCGCGGCCCAGCTGGGCGGAGTGGTAGTAGGCGCGCGCCAGGTACATCCGGGCGGCCTCGTGCTCGGGAGCGGCGTCGACGACCTCGGCGAACCATCCGGCCGCCGTGATGAAATCCCTGGCGTCGAAGAAGAGCTTGCCGGTGTCGTAGCGCATGGCGAGGTCCATGGTCGCCTCCTTCCGTACGGCGCGTCCAACGCGGCGTTGTCGGAGATTATTTCCGAGCCGCCAGGCCCGCGAGGGCCGTTTCCAGGTGGTCGACGCGGATCCGCCGGGTCTCGGGGATGCTGAAGGCGCCTCCCCGGTGCGGGCTGAGCACCACGTTCGGCAGTTCGTGGAAGGCGAAGCGGGAGGCGGCCACGTCAACGGCGGCGTCGATGCTGCCCGCCTCCTCCCACCACACGTCGAGCCCGGCGGCGAAGCCGGGGCGCAGCAGCCGGCGATACAGCGCCTCCTCGTCCACCAGGGCGGCCCGCGACACGTTGACCAGCACCGACGGCTCGGGCAGCCGGGCCAGCTCCTCCGCGCCGATGAGTCCGGCGGTGTCGGGGCCGGCGGGCAGGGCCAGCACGGTGACCCGGGAGTCGTCCAGCAGCGCGGGAAGGTCCCGCGCCGGGTGGACGACGATGTCGCCGTCCGAGCGCGGTCGGTCGGCCGAGGCCCGGGTCGCGCGCACCCGCATGCCCAGCGCCGCCAGCCCGCGCGCCACCCTCCGCCCGATCGCGCCGTAGCCGGCCACGGTCGCGGGATGCCCGTCCAGCAGCATGCTGGGTTCGGGCGGGGTGAAGCGCGCCGTCCAGTCGCCGCGGCGCATGCCGCGGTCGGCGGGGACGACGCCGCGCGCGGCGGCCAGCGTCAGGGCCAGCGCGAGCTCGGCGGTGGGACCGGCGTTGTGGTGCAGGGTGTGCACCTCGAGCGCGGGGAACTCGGACAGCAGCCGCGAGGTGCGCTCCGGGATGCCCGCGAACGGCACCACCACCGCCCGCAGCTTCGGGCTGGCGGCGAGCAGTTCGCGGCCGGGGCGGCCCGCGATCAGCACCTCGTAGGCGGACGCGGGCGGCGGTTCCGGGCTCACGGTGAACGTCCACTCGGGATGGCGCCGCTCCAGCGCGGGGACCTCGACGTCCAGGACGTGGCGGTCCGGGGAGCCCTGCACGTGAATCCACATGCGGGGCGCCTCAGGCGTCATCGGCACCGGTGGCCGCCAGCACGGGTTCGGGGGTCCTGTTGCGGCGCAACGTGAAGCGGCTGCGCGACACCGCGACCCCGGCCAGGCACAGGGCGCCGCCGACGAAGGCCCACGGCCCGGGCACCTCCGACAGCGCGATCCAGGACACCAGCACGACGACGGCCGGGACGATGTAGGTGGTGGCGCCGAGCCGCCCGGCGGGCATCCGTGCCAGGGCGTAGAACCAGGTGGTGAAGGCCAGCGCCGTGGGGAACACGCCGAGGAACACCACGTTCAGGGTCGACGACATCGGGGCGGAGACCACATCGGACACCAGCTGACCGCTGAACGGCAGGCACGCCACCGCGCCGACGATGGCGCCGAATGTGGTGGCCTGCAAGGGGGACGCCGACTTCAACACCGGCTTCTGGCTCACCACGCCGGCGGCGTAACACACCGCCGCGGCCAGGCACAGCACCACGCCGAGCACCGAGGCGCCGGAACCGCTCGAGGTGGACCATCCCACCACCGCGGCGCCCACGAAGGACACCGCGAGCCCGGCGAAGAGCCGGGGGGCGAAGCCCTCCTTGAGGAGCCAGCCGCCGAGCACGGCCATGAGGATCGGTCCGACGTTGACCACCAGCGCGGCGGTCCCGGCGTCCACCAGCTGTTCGCCCCAGGGCAGCACCACCATGTACGCCCCGAACCACAGGACCCCGGAGAAGATGATGCCGGGCCAGGCCGAACGCGGCGGCAGGCCCTCGCGGCGGATCAGGAGGATGGCCAACAGAACCAGGGCGGCGACGAGCATGCGCCCCAGGCCCATGGCCCCGGGGTGGTAGTCGTGGGCGGCGACGCGGATGGACACGAACGCCACGGCCCACAGCGCCAGGGTGATCGCGACCGCGATCAGGGCGCGGCGGTCGGGGCGGGGACTTTCGGAAGCGGACACCCCGTCAGTCAACTCCGCCGGCCGACTTTCGTCTAGCAGGAAAGCGACCGCGTCGCCAAGGTCACAGATCGGCCGCGAATCCCCGTCGGAGCTTGGGGGACTATGCGGCGCGATCGTAAAACAGTACAGTCATACCAGGATCTCGCGAGTACGACATTACCCCATCACGATTGCGAGGTAACGGATGATGGGAACCACCACTGTGGGCGTCATTCGAGAACTCCACGCCGGCGAGCGCCGGGTATCCCTGACACCGGAAGCCGTGGCGCGCCTGCGCTCCGGCGACTGCGACGTCCTGGTCGAGCCCGGGGCCGGAGCGGCGGCGGGCTTCTTCGACGAGGAGTACGAGGCGGCCGGCGCCACGCTGGTGTCCGCCGACGCGCTGTACGAACGCGCCGACGTCCTCACCTGCGTCGACCTTCCCGAGCGACGCGACGGCCTGCGCGACGGTCAGCTGCTGATCGGTCTGCTGAACCCGCTCACCCGCCCCGGCGAGATGCGCGAACTGGCCGCCCTCGGTGTGACCGCCGTCAGCCTGGACATGTTGCCGCGCAAGCTGAGCCGGGCCCAGACCATGGACGCGCTGAGCTCGCAGGCGAGCATCGCCGGTTACAAGGCGGCGGTGTTGGCCGCCGACACCTACGGGCGCTACTTCCCGATGCTCACCACCGCCGCGGGCACGACGTCTCCAGCCACCGTCCTGGTGCTGGGCACCGGTGTGGCGGGCCTGTCGGCGATCGGCACCGCGCGCCGCCTGGGCGCCATGGTGACCGCCTACGACGTGCGGCCCGAGGCCAAGGGGGAGGCCGAATCCCTCGGAGCGAAGTTCCTCGAGCTCGCCTCGGTGGCCTCCGCCGGCGGCGAGGGCGGCTACGCGCGCGAGCTCACCGAGGACGAACGCGACGCCCAGCAACTCGAACTGGCCAGCCACATCGGACGGTTCAATGTGGTGATCACGACCGCCAGGGTGCCCGGCCGCACGCCGCCGCTGTTGGTGACCCGCAAGGCCCTGGAGGGCATGGCCGCCGGGTCGGTCGTGGTGGACATGGGCGCCTCGCGGCTGGGCGGCAACGTCGCGCAGTCCCAACCCGGCGAGACCCTCGAGGTGGCCGGGGGAGTCACCGTCATCGGCGCGGGGAACCTGGCCTCCGACATGGCACCGGCGGCGTCGACGGCATACGCCCGCAACCTGTCGGCGCTGCTGCGACATCTGGCGCCCGACGGCCCGCCGCGCATCGACCCCGACGACGAGATCGCCGCCGGTGTGGTCATCACCCACGGCGGAGCCGTCGTCCACCCGGCGCTGGCGGAGGTGCCCGATGAGTCCTGATCTGCTCACCGCCGTCACGGTCTTCGTGCTGGCCGTCCTGGTCGGCTTCGAGGTGATCAGCAAGGTGCCGGCCACCCTGCACACGCCGCTGATGTCCGGCGCCAACTCCATCCACGGCATCGTCGTGATCGGCGCGATGCTCATCGCCTCCACCGCCGACGACGTGTTCGGCTACCTGCTGGCGTTCGTGGCGGTGGCCTTCGGCTTCGCCAACGTGGTCGGCGGCTACGCCGTCACCGACCGGATGCTGCACATGTTCCGGGCCCGCCCCGAACCGGCGGAGGAGGAGAAGCCGTGAGCGCCACCGAAACCGTCATCCGCTACGTCTTCCTGGGCGCCGCGGCCTGCTTCGTGATCGGCCTGCACCTGATGAACTCCCCGCGCACCGCCCGGCGCGGCAACCTGGTGTCGGCCGTGGCGATGGGCGTCGCCATCGTGGCCACCGCCGTCCTGCTCATCGTGGACGACAAGATCTCGGTGACCGGCTGGATCGTGCTGTTGGCCGGGGCCGCGGTGGGTTCGGCCGCCGGCCTCTACATGGCCCGCGGCGTCGAGATGACCGCGATGCCGCAGCTGGTCAGCCTGTTCAACGCCGTCGGGGGCGGCGCGGCCGCGCTGTTGGCGGTCGATCACCTCGCTTCGGTGGTCAGCCCGCGCCTGGCCGTCACCCTGCCCGGCGGGCTCGACATCCTGATCGGCGCCGTCACGTTCACCGGCTCGCTGGTGGCCGCGGGAAAGCTCCAGGGCCTCATCCCCGGCAAGCCGCTGATCTTCCCCGGCGCCCGGGTGCTCAACGTCGTCCTCGGTGTGTCCTTTGTGGCGTCCATCGTGTGGCTGATCGCCGTGCCCGGCAATCCCGGCGCGGTCGCCGTGCTGTCGCTGGCCGCCGCGGTCTTCGGCGTCACCATGGTGCTGCCGATCGGCGGCGCCGACATGCCCGTGGTGATCTCCCTGCTCAACGCCTTCACCGGCACCGCCGTGGCCATGGCCGGCTTCGTGCTGGGCGAGCCGGTGCTGATCATCGCCGGCGCCCTCGTGGGCGCGTCCGGCGGCATCCTCACCAAGCTGATGGCCGACGCCATGAACCGGTCGATCCCCAACATCATCATCGGCGGGTTCGGCACCGGCGACGAGGCGGTCGCCGCCGACACCGAGTCCGCGCCGGTCCGCGGCGTCACCGCCGACGACGTCGCGATCCAACTCGCCTACGCCCGCAAGGTGACCGTGGTGCCCGGCTACGGCCTGGCCGCCGCGCAGGCCCAGCACGAGCTCGCCGGACTGGCCGAGCTGCTGGAGAGCCACGGCGTGGACGTCAGCTACGCCATCCACCCGGTGGCCGGACGCATGCCCGGCCACATGAACGTCCTGCTGGCCGAGGCCCAGGTTCCGTACCCCCAACTGCGGGAGATGGAGGAGGTCAACCCCGACTTCCCGCAAATCGACGTGGTCCTGGTGATCGGCGCCAACGACGTCACCAACCCCGCCGCGCGCCGCCCCGGCAACCCGGTGTCGGGCATGCCGATCCTGGACGTCGACAAGGCCCGCAGCATCGTGGTCATCAAGCGCTCGATGGGCCACGGCTACGCGGGCATCGACAACGAGCTGTACACCAACCCCAAGACCGGCATGTTCTTCACCGACGCCAAGAAGGGGCTGCTGGCGCTGTCGGCGGCGGTGCGCGAGTTCGCGCGCTGAGTCAGCGCCGCGGGATCTCGCACTCCTCCTTGAACCCCTGCGGGGCCAGACCGAGCGCGAGATTGTTGCGGCCGTACTGGTTCTCCAGCGCGATGATCGCGGTGAGCTCGACCAGCTGGGCTTCGTCGAGGTGCTCCCGCAGCGCCGCCACCAGCCCGTCGGTGACCGTCGGCGGCGTCACGGTCATGGCCTCGGCGTACTCCAGCACCAGCCGCTCCAGCGGCGTGAACGCCCCCGAGTCCCGCCATCCCGGCACCGCCCGCACCTTGTCGGGGTCCATGCCGTCATTGACGCTGATCCAGTAACCGAAGTCGGCGCACCACTCGCAGCCGATGGTCAGGGCGGCGCGCATCTCGGCGAGGTTCTTCAGGTGCTTGTCGAGCGCCCTCCACTTGTCGACCCGCATGCTGTTCTTGACGAACGCCATCAGGACGCGCGGATTGTGCCCGGCGGCCAGCGCCGGCTCCAGCTGTCGACCGAACTTGCGCTTGGAAAACCAGCCGACGAAGCGGTTGGTGAGGGTGCGCGGCGGGTCAAGGGAAACGCGTGCCATGGGTATCACTTCCTGATTCACGGTGGATACCTCTTAAGACACCGTAGCCGCCGCGAATGTGACACGGCGTGGGCTCAGGCGTCGCGCAGCAGGCAGGTGAGCCGCCCGGTGCACACCGGCCGGTCGGCGTCGTCGGCGATGGCGATCTGGTAGGTGGCGGTGCTGCGGCCCAGGTGCAGCGGGGTGGCCACGCCGGTGACGAGGCCGTCGCGGGCGCCCCGGTGGTGGGTGACGTTGAGGTCGACTCCCACGGCCAGCCGGGTCGGGCCGCCGTGCAGCATGGCGCCGATCGAGCCCAGGGTCTCGGCCAGCACCGCCGAGGCGCCGCCGTGCAGCAGCCCGTACGGCTGGGTGTTGCCCTCCACCGGCATCGTTCCCACCACCCGTCGCGGCTCGGCGTGGACGATCTCCACGCCGATGCGATCGCCGAGCGCCCCGGCGGAGAACAGCGCGGCGAGGTCGACGCCGAGCGCGTTGAACTCGGCGATCACCTCGGGCGGAAAGATCTGGCGGTCGGAGGTGCTGGTCATCGTTTCTCCCCATGGGTCGGCGGCGGGCGGATCCTTCCTATCAGGAGGGCGCGAAACCCGCCCTGGCGGGGACAAAATCGGCCGTGAGCTGCGAAAACGAACTACTCAATGAGGGTATACATCAAAGGTATACACATCATGTATAGTTCTCAGCATGTCTATCGGCCGCACATTCCTGGGTCTGCTCGAATCTCACCCGCGCCATGGGTACGACCTGAAGCGCGCCTACGACGAACGCTTCGGCGGCGACCGCCCGTTGCACTACGGGCAGGTGTACTCCACCTTGTCGCGGCTGTTGAAGAACGGGCTCATAGAGGTCACCGGCGTCGAACACGGCGAGGGGCCCGACCGCAAGCGCTACGCGGTCACCGCCGCCGGCATCACCGATGTCGACGCGTGGTTGGCGACGCCGGAGAAACCCGAGCCCTATCTGCAAAACACCCTGTACACCAAGGTCGTACTGGCTCTGCTGAGTGGACGTCCCGCCACCGACGTCCTCGACACCCAACGCTCCGAGCACCTGCGCCTGATGCGCGAGTTGACCCGGCGCAAGAACGACGGCGACATCGCCGACCAGCTGATCTGCGACCACGCGCTCTTTCATTTGGAGGCCGACTTGCGCTGGCTTGAACTCACAAGTGCTCGACTGGACCAACTCCGCCAGGAGGTGATCGCGTGAACGCGTTGCTGCGAGCCGTCGACGTCCACAAGAGCTTCGGGCCGACCAGGGCCCTGGACGGGGCGTCACTGAGCATCTCGGCCGGGGAGGTCGTGGCGGTCATGGGCCCGTCCGGGTCCGGAAAGTCCACATTGCTGCATTGCATGGCGGGCATCATCCCCGCCGACGCCGGACGCATCGAATACGGCGGGGGCGACATCGTCACCATGCCCGACAGCATGCGCAGCGCGCTGCGCCGCACCGAATTCGGATTCGTCTTCCAGTTCGGACAGCTCGTTCCCGAACTGACCTGCCTGGAGAACATCGCGCTGCCGCTGCGGATGATCGGCACCCGCCGCAAGGCGGCCGAAGCCCGCGCCACCGAATGGTTGGGGCGCTTCGACATCGGCGACATCGCCAAGAAGCGGCCCGGCGAGGTCTCCGGCGGCCAGGGGCAGCGGGTCGCCGTGGCCCGGGCGCTGGTCACCGGCCCCAAGGTGGTCTTCGCCGACGAACCCACCGGGGCACTGGACTCCCTCAACGGCGAACAGGTGATGCGCCACTTCACCCGCGCCGCCAAGGAATCCGGCACCGCCGTGGTGCTGGTGACCCACGAGGCCCGGGTCGCCGCCTACTCCGACCGCGAGGTCGTGGTGCGCGACGGCAAGACGACCGTCCCGGAGCTGGCCACATGAACGACCCCCGCCAGGCGCCCTCGCGGCCCGGTTGGTTCGCCGACCTCGCCCTGGGCATGAAGTTCGCCGTCTCCGGCGGCAGGTCCGGCTGGATCCGGGCCGCGTTGACCGCACTGGGCGTCGGGATCGCGGTGGCCATGCTGCTGGCCGCCGCCTCGGTGCCGACCATCGTGTCCTCCATGGACCACCGGCACTCGGCCAAGACCCCGGCGGAGACCAAGAAGGCCGGCGACGACACGCTGCTGATCGCCGACGCGTGGGACCAGTACCGCGACTACGACATCACCGGCAAGGACGTGCGCCCCGAGGGCTCGCATCCCCCGGTGCCCGTGGGCATCCCGCGGGTACCGAAGGCGGGGGAGATGTACGTTTCCCCGGCGCTGAAGGCCATCTTGTCCTCAAAGGGCGGAAAGCTGCTGGCCGAGCGGTTCGACGCCAAGGTCGTCGGCACCATCGGCGACGAGGGGCTGGACGGTCCCGCGGACCTGTACTACATCCGCGGCTCCGACACCCTGACCATGGACTCCTCCGACGACTACTCGGGGATGCCGATCGTCCGGGCCGACGGCTTCGGCGTTCCCCCATCGGATCGAACGTTCGACCCGGTCCTGGTGCTGCTGATCGTCGTCGCCGTGGTGGTGTTGCTGCTCCCGGTGGTGATGTTCGTCAGCATCGCGGCACGCTTCGGAGGGGAGCGCCGCGACCGACGGCTGGCGGCGCTGCGGCTGCTCGGCGGCGACGGCACCACGCTGCGGCGGGTCGCCGCGGGCGAGTCGATGCTGGGGGCGATCGGGGGCATCGCGCTGGGAATCGTGTTCCTCCTGATCGGACGCGAGTTCTCCCGCGGCCTGGAGGTGCAGGGACTGAGCGCCTTCCCGTCCGACATCGTCCCCAATCCGGTGCTGGGCGTGCTGGTCGTGGTCTCGGTGCCCCTGGTGGCCATCATGGCGACCCTGATGGCGATGCGGCGCGTGGTCGTCGAGCCGCTCGGCGTGGTGCGCCAGGCCCGCGGCACGAAGCGCCGCGTGTGGTGGCGGATCCTGGTTCTGTTGGCCGGGGTCGGCCTGATCGCCCTGAGCCTGACGCAGGATTTCGAGGGCGGACCGGGCGCGGTGCTCACCGTCGGGGTGGCCATCCTGTTGTGCCTGTTGGGCGGCGCGGTCATGCTGCCGTGGGTGATGGACACGGTCGTCAAGCGCATGCGCGGCGGCGCCCCGGGCTGGCAACTGGCGACCCGGCGCCTACAGATCAGCGGCAGCACCGCCGCCCGCGTGGTCAACGGCGTCTCGGTGGCCGCCGCCGGCGGAATCGCGCTGCAGATGATGTTCACCGGGGCGCAGGCCCAGTTCACCGAGGCGCAAAAGGACCCGGCGAACGGCATGGCACAGTGGGCGGACGTGGTCGTCACCGCCCCACCCGGCGACGACGGCACCGCGACCCTCACCGACATGAAGCACGACCTGTCGGGAATCGACGGCGCCACCCGGGTGGCCTCCTACGGAAGTCTCGCGGCCAACGCGGGCGGCGACAACTACCAGGAGATCATGGTGGCCCCGTGCGCCGATCTCAGGAAGCTCACGACGGTGCGCGACTGCGTCGACGGCGACGTGTTCGCCTCGAACAGCACCGAGGGCAAGCCGCTGCGCCCCGGGGAGGTCGTGAAACTGACGTCCGACTATGACGACCCACCCCAGGGCCTGGCCGGATGGAAGGTCCCGACACCCCGCGCCACGGTGTCGCCGACCAAGAAGTTCGTCAACATGACGGACCCCGTTCTGCTCGTCACCCCGAAGGCCATGGACGCCAGGCACCGGGCCCTGGCCGAACCGGCGATCGGCTTCACCATCAGCGACGGCCACCCCGACGCGATCGAGCACATGCGTAACGCCGCGGCCAAGGCGCAACCGCATTGGGCCGTGTCGGACGACGTGCTGGGAAACCGGACCGAGGAGGACAAGATGTTCTCCATAGTCCGCAAGGCGCTTCTGGCCGGGGTCATCGCCACCATGGTCCTGATCGGACTCGGCTTCCTGATCAGCACCCTGGAACAGCTTCAGGAACGCCGCCGCCTGCTGTCGGCGCTGTCGGCGTTCGGCACCCGAAAACGCACCATGACGGCGTCGGTGATGTGGCAGACCGCGATCCCGGTGGCCATCGGGTTGGCACTGTCCACGACCATCGGCATCGGTCTGGGGGCCGCCCTGATGAAGATGACCGACCTGAAGGTGAGCATGGACTGGGCCAACATCGGAACCATCCTGGGCCTCGGCGCGGCGATGGTGCTCGGTGTGACGATCCTGAGCATGCCCCTGCTGTGGAGGCTGATGCGGCCCGACGGCATCCGAACCGAATAACCCCTTCGCCAGCGGCCGGGCCACGTTACTGGGAACGCGGCCCGGCCGCTTCACGCTCGCTCAACCCAGGTGCCGCGCCACCACCCGCAAGGTCAGCCAGTGCGTCGCGGCGATCGCCGCCAGCAGGGTCGCCACGGTGTCGGCGTCGGTGTCCCGCGGCACCCACAACAGCGCCCGGTTCTTGCCCCGGATGACCAGGCTCCCCAACACCGCGCCCGTCTGGTTCACGAGATTCCTTCGGGCCGTTGAGGTATCGGACATCAGCATCCATCCGAGCAACTCGTTTCGTCCATTCCAGACGCCGAAGTGGACCTGTGGCGACATGCCCTGGCGGTGGACGCTGACGCGCCCCGCCGGCGCCCGATTCTCCCGATGGACCACGACGTCGTCGGCGTTGCCGGCCCGCGCCGCATACCAGGGCAGGCCCTCGGGTGTGTTGAGGTCGACGTCGCTGTCGGAGCGCCGCGTCAGCGCCATGTACGGCCGACCGTCCATAAAGGTCACTGTGTCCTTGGCGAAGCGGAAGAGCCGACCGTCCGCGGGCGCCTCGGCCGCCAGCCGGGCGGCGTCGGCGCGCGCCAGGCGGGTCATCGCGGTGATCCTGACAGCGGCGAGCACCACGCCGGCGTCCACCGCGCCCGGCAGCATCAACCACAGCAACCAGGACGGGTCGTCGGCCGACCAGGCGCCGATCGGTCCGATGTGGGCGTTGACCGTCTGGCCGTACTGGTCCTCGTTGGTACCCCCGACGCTGCCGTTGTCCCGCGTCCCGTCGGGATTGGTCCACGAGCCCGTGCAGCTGTTGGGCCCGGTGTCCACCACCGGATCGGGACACGTGGTGTCCAGTTTCACCGCCACCGTCGGCGAGGCGAGCGTCCACAGCAACAGGGCGCCCCAACCGTTGGCGCCGATCAGCACGACCGCCAGGATGATCTGAATGACGTGCCGCTTACCGATGCGCATGCGCCGAAACGATAGCCCCGCACGCGTCGGCGGGCCATCGTCCGGACGGTCTACAGTGTCTCGCCGCTCGACGAGCCGCCCGCCACCGCCATCGGCGACGGCGCCGCGATGTTCGGCTTGACGCCGACGGCGAGGTTGATCGACGCGGCGGGCAGGCTGTACGGCAGCGGCATGTCGGGCGCCAACGCCGGGGACGCGGTGCGCACGTAACTGCGGCGCAGCACCTCGGCGCACGCCGCGGTGGCCAGGAACGTCGCCAGCATCTCCCCGGGACAGGCGGCGGGTCCCGCGCTGAACGGCAGCATGGTCCAGTCGTTGTCGAGGCTGCCGTCGAGCCACTGCTCGGGAATGAAACGCGCGCCGCGGCGGCCCAGATGCCTCGACCGGGCCTGGTGCAGCGCGGAGATCACCAGCGTCGTGTTGGACTTGACCATCACGCCGTCCCACTCCACCGCCCGCGTGGTGGAGCGCACCAGGTTCGGCACCAGGGGCCACAGTCGGGCCGCCTCCAGCACGCACGCCTCCAGGTAGGGCTGGGCGGCCACCGAGGCCGCCGAGCCGGGGTCGTGGTGGGCGTCGGCGGCGATGAGTTCCTCGTTGGCGCGGGAGAAGTGCTCCGGGTGCGAGGCCAGCAGCGCCAGGGCGCGCGCCGCCACCACCGCGACCATGTCGAGCGACAGGCACCAGTGCGCCACCTGGCCGTACGGGTCGATGTCCGCCGAGCCCGAGGTGTCGGCCAACCGGCCGATCAGGCTGTCGGCGGGGGCGCTGGCGGCGTAGCGCTCCAGGCGGCGTTCCCACTCGGCCTTCCACCGCGCGGCGCGCTGCCGGCCGCCGGGCTTCAAGCCGAACGTGTTGGCCTCGCGCAGCAGCCGCCGCAGCAGCTGCGTGGTGTCCACGTCGTCGCGGGCGGCGTCGCCGAACACCACCCGGCGCGACACACACCCGAACGCCCGCTGGATCTCCGGCCAGTGCAGGATCCCGTCGCGCCCGGGACCCGACACCAGGGACGCGATCTCCTGCGACACGACGCGCGCGTCGTGCTCGGCGGTGCGCGGCTGATCGGACCGGGAATCCAGGATCGACTCGTTGAAGGCGCGGCGGCGTGCCCGTACCTCGCCGCGAGAGATGACCACGGCGTGGGGCTCGAAGATGCCGAAAGCGCGTCGCTTCGCCCTGGTGTCCAGTGTGTATAGACGATCGGAGCCGCCGAGCACCCGCTCCACATGCCGCGGCGACAGCAACAACAGCGCGGGCCCGCGCGGCGAATCCATCCACACCGGCGACCCCCGGTAGCGTTGCCGCAGGCGATCCAGCAGCGCGACCATCCGCCGATCCACCTGGAGCCGGTCGAAGACCCTGACGGTGCCGGGCCGCGTCGTGGCGACGCCGCGCGCGAGGGAGGGGATCGTGTTGAGCACCGCCACCTCGAGCCGCTCGATCAGCGTCAAGCGCGGAAACCTCTGATTCATTGCCTCTCCTCACAACACCTTGCCGGGGTTGAGAATCCCGGTCGGATCCAACAGGTTCTTGATCTCGCGGTGAAGCTCCATGGCCACGGGGTCGAGCTCGCGACCCAGCCAGTCGCGCTTCAACAGGCCCACCCCGTGCTCGCCGGTGATGGTGCCGTTCATGGACAGCGCCGCGGCCATCACCTCGTCGTGGGCGTGCCGGGCTCGTTCGTGGGCGTCGAGATCGTCCTGGTCGAACACGACGGTGGGGTGCAGGCGCCCGTCGGCGGCGTGGCCGACGGTGGCGATCAGGATCGCGTGGGCCTCGGCGATCGCGGCGACGGCCTCGACGAGATCGGCCAGACGGGTGCGGGGCACCGCGACGTCGGCGATGAAGACGGTGGGGTGGGCACAGTCGCGGGCCGCGGCGGCCCGCAGCGCCGACGGCACCATCGCGCGTGCCTTGCGCAGCCGACGCGCCGCCTCGACGGTCCGGCCCGGCGTGACGTGCCGCGCCCCGGCGGAGTCGCACAGCCGTGCCATGGCGTCGATGTCCTGGGCCCGATCGGGTGTGTCGCTTTCGATGAGCAGCGTGGTGGCGTCGCGCAGCCCGAGGTCCGGGTGGCCGAGGTCGGCCACGGCGGCGGTGGTGACCGCGTCCAACAGCTCCAGCGCCGAGGGCGTGTGCCCGGCGCCGATGACGGCGGCCACGGCGTCGGCGGCCGCGGCGTCGGAATCGAACTGGGCCAGCAGGGCGAGGGACGGATCGGCCTTGGGGCGCAAGGAGAGCGTGGCCTCCACGGTGACGCCCAGGGTGCCCTCCGAGCCGACGAACAGCCGCGCCAGGTCGTACCCGGCGGCCCGCGAGGCGGTGCGGCGTCCCAGCCGGGTGAGGCGCCCGTCCGACAACACCAGCGACAGACCCAGGACGTGGTCGGCGGTGGTGCCGTACGTGGCGCAGCATCCGCCGGCCGCGCCGGTGGCGATGTCGCCACCGATGGTGGAGGTTTCCGGCGACAGCGGGTCGGACGGAGACGACAGCCCGTGGCGGGCCACGGCCTCGCGCAGGGAGCGGTTGGTGACGCCGGGCTGGCAACGCGCCAACCGGTTCACCGGGTCGACATCGAGGATTCGGTCCATTTTGGTCATCGACAGCAGGACGCAACCGTCCACCGCGTTGGCGGCGCCGGTCAGCCCGGTGCGGGTGCCCTGCGGCACCACCGCCACGCCGAGCCGAAAGGCGGTGCGCATCACGTGCTGCACGTCGGCGATGCCGCGGGGAAAGACCAGGGCGGTGGGCCGCCCGGCGGGGGAGAAGGGGGCGGCGTCGCAGGCGTAGGCGTCGAGGACCGCCGGATCGGTGACCACGTCCGCGGCGTCCATGCCGGACGCCAGCTCGTCGGCGAGCCAATGGCGAACGACGGTGCTCATGCCATCCCCCCTCGGCGGCGCCCGGCGGTGACGTGAAGATTCACTTCCGACGGGCGTCTTGTAACCTGTGCGTACCCGTCGGCCATGCCATTCACCACCGCCTCCCGTGGTGTCATATCGCACTCATTGTGACCGGAGGCTCGCCGAGATATGGCCGTTTCGCGTGATCGCGCGTGACCCACGGAATAGACGCACGAAGATCGGCCTGTTGTGGCCGGTAACACGATCCGAAGGCATTGTGGAACGCCGTCGATCTACGTGACAGTAACGTTGGATATTCGAATCTAGAGCGACGAGGAGGTCGCAATGACCACTTTGATCGACGTACCCCGTGGGTTGGCCGGGGTCGTGGTCACCGAGACTGAGATCGGTGACGTGCGTGGGGATGAAGGCTTCTATCACTACCGCCAGTA
Source organism: Stackebrandtia sp. (assembly GCF_035643755.1). NCBI lineage: Bacteria > Bacillati > Actinomycetota > Actinomycetes > Glycomycetales > Glycomycetaceae > Stackebrandtia > Stackebrandtia sp. Next base: position 32,653 of record NZ_DASQPW010000282.1, read on the forward strand.
CTCAGCCATCGACCTGGCCGAGAAATGTTCCTTTGAGGACGTCTGGTACCTGATGTTCCATGGCAGCCTGCCGACCAGGGCCCAGCGCGAGGAATTCGCCGCGAGGGTGGCGCCGCTGCGCCGGATCTCCGCTGAGCTGCGCGAGCTGCTGCCGCACCTGGCCAAGGCCAAGCCGCTGGACGGGCTGCGCACCGCGCTGTCCTTCACCGCCGCCCAGTACGGCATGCGCCCGCTGCTGGACACCGACGAGGACGAGCGCGCCGCCGAGGTGCTGTTCGCCTGCGCCCAGGCGCCCACGATCCTGACCGCGCTGCACCGCCTCAGTCAGGGCCAGCAGCCGATCGAGCCGCGCGACGACCTGCCGTACGCGTCGAACTACCTGTACATGCTGACCGGCAGCGAGCCGACCAAGCAGTACGCCGAGGCCATCGAGAAGTACATGATCTCCACGGTCGACCACGGCTTCAACAACTCGACCTTCACCTCGCGCACCATCGCCTCCACCGGGGCCGACCCGGGAGCCTGCCTGGTGGGCGCCATCGGCGCCATGTCCGGCCCGCTGCACGGCGGCGCCCCGTCCCGCGCCCTGGCGGCGCTGGAGGAGATCGGCACCCCCGACCGGATCGACGACTGGGTGCGCGGACGCATCGAGGCCGGCGAACGCATCATGGGCTTCGGCCACGCGGTGTACACCACCGACGACCCGCGTTCGCTGATGCTGCGCGACGTCGCCACCGAGCTGGGCGGCGACCTGGCGGAGTTCGCCAAGCAGGTGGAGCGCCGCGTGGTGGAGATCCTGGCGGAGCTGAAACCCGGCCGCAACCTCTACACCAATGTGGAGTTCTACGCCGGCGTCGTCATGGAGCAGTGCGGCGTGCCGCGCGACATGTTCACCCCGACGTTCACCGCCGCCCGCATGGTCGGCTGGAGCGCCAACATCCTGGAGCAGGCCCGCGACTCCAAGATCATCCGTCCCCGTGCCCGCTACGTCGGCGCGCAGCCGCCGCAGCCGGTGGTCTTCCCCGAGGGCTGATTCTCGACCGTGCCGGAAGCCTCCGGCGCGACCAATGTCTCGCCGACGTCCACGCCGACGTCGGCGAAACCATGTCCGCGGTCTAACCTCACCGGCATGCGTGATCTTCTTCTGAGCGGTGACGGCTTCTCCATCGAGGACGTGGTGGACGTGGCGCACCGCCGGGCCCGGGTGACGCTCGGCCCCGACCTCGCCGCCCGGATGGCCGACGCCCGCGCGGTGGTGACCGAGGCGGTGCTGCGCAAGGACATCGTCTACGGCGTCACCACCGGTTTCGGCGCGCTGGCCGACACCACCATCGGTGCCGAGGATCTGGCCCGGCTCCAGGTGGGCATCGTCCGCAGCCATGCCGCCGCCGTCGGCCAGCCGCTGTCGGACGAGGTCGTGCGCGCCCTGTTGTTGCTGCGGGCCCGCACCCTGGCGGCCGGGCACTCCGGCGTCCGCGTGGAGCTTCCGGCCATGTTCATCGCGCTGCTCGACGCCGACCTGCTGCCGGTGATCCCGGAGAAGGGCTCGGTGGGCGCCTCCGGCGACCTGGCGCAGCTGGCCCACCTGGCGCTGCCGGTGATCGGCGAGGGGCGGCTGCGCGCGCCCGGCGACGGGCCCCAGGGCCGCCCGGCCGCGGAGGTGCTGGCCGAGCACGGCCTCACCCCGCTGGTGCTGGAGCCCAAGGAGGGGCTGTCGCTCATCAACGGCACCGAGCCGATGCAGGCGGTGCTGTCACTGGCCATCATGGAGGCCGAGGCGCTGTGCAAGCTGGCCGACATCGCGTGCGCGCTCAGCGTCGAGGCGCTGTTCGGCACCGACCGGGCCTACGACGAGCGGGTCCAGGTGATCCGTCCCCATCCCGGCCAGCTCGACTCGGCGGCCAACCTGCGCCAGCTGCTGTCGCAGAGCCCGCTTCTGGCCAGCCACCGCCATTCCGACCACGCCGTGCAGGACTCCTACGCGCTGCGCTGCGCCCCGCAGGTGCACGGCAGCTCCCGCGACCTGATCGCGCACTGCCGCCGGGTCGCCGCCATCGAGCTGGGGTCCATTGTTGACAATCCGGTGGTGGTGAGCGGTCCCGACGGCGAGGGCTTCGAGGTGATGAGCACCGGCAACTTCCACGGCCAGCCCATCGCCTTTTCCGCCGACGCCCTGGCCATGGCCTGCTCGGAGCTGGGCAGCATCAGCGAGCGCCGCGTCTACCGGCTGCTCGACCCGGCCACCTCGCGCGGCCTGCCGCCGTTCCTGGCGCCGGACGCCGGCACCAACTCCGGGTTCATGCTGGCGCAGTACACCGCCGCCAGCGTCGTGAGCGAGAACAAGGTGCTGTGCCATCCGTCCTCGGTGGATTCGATCGTGACGTCGGGCAACCAGGAGGACCACGTGTCGATGGGCTGGCACGCCGTGCGCAAGGCCCGCGAGGTCATCGACAACACCCGCACCGTCCTGGCCATCGAGCTGCTGTGCGCCGCCCAGGGCGTCGACCTGCGCTCCCCCGTGGCCGGCCCCGGCCCGCGCACCTCTCGGGTGCACCGGCGGATCCGGGCCGACGTCGAGCCGATGCCGGTGGACCGCGAGATGGCCCCACAGATTCAGGCCGTCCGCGAGATGCTGGACGACCTGATCGCTGAGGCGGGCGAGCTGCGCTAGCGCTCCGCGAGGAGCTTCGTGACCGCCAGGTCGACGTCGAGGCTGTCGGCCTCCTTGCCCTTGGGCACCAGCGTGTAGCTGCGCCGCAGGAAGCGCGCCACCTGCGAGCGCGACACCTCGAACAGCGCGTTGCCGTCCGGGGACGACAGGGCCAGGGCGATGGCCTCCCCGCGGGCGGTGGTCCACGGCCACACCCGCACGTCGCCCATGCCGGTGGGTTCCACCATTCCGGACGCCAGCAGCTCCCGGGCGAAGGACCAGCTGACCTCCTCGGCGTCGGGGTTGCCCGGGTGGAACATGACGTGGACGGCGTAGGGGTCTTCGGCGTCGTAACGCAGGCTCGCGCGGACGTTGATGGTGGTGAAATCTGGCGCGACGAAGCGCATCGTGGTGTCGACTTCGACGCTTGCCTGACGTGTTGTCGCCATGATGTGCCCCCCGGGCTCCCGGGCGAGTCCCAGTACTCGCCATTTGCATAGATGAGGTTTACCACTCTTGGCAACCGGTTGGTCGCGGATCGGCGATAGTCGCCTGTTCGCGTCGGAGTTAATCACACTCGACCATCCGAAATAGCCGGTTTGTGGACACGGTGCGTTCGGCGGCGTCGGCTCGTACACCAGCGCCAGCGCCGATAGACTGCCGGGGAAATCCCCGCCACGCTAAGGAGAATCGTCAATGAAGGCCATTGTGGTGTCCGATCCGGGCGGCCCGGAGGCATTGGTGCCCTCACAGCGCCCCGACCCGCGGCCGGGACCGGGACAGGTGGTGGTCGACGTGGCCGCCAGCGGCGTCAACTTCATCGACGTGTATCACCGCACCGGCCGGTATCCGATGCCGACGCCGTTCACGCCCGGCCTGGAGGGCGCGGGCACGGTCGCCGCCGTGGGGTCCGATGTGGACTCCTTCGGTGTGGGCGATCGAGTGGCCTGGGCCCAGGTTCCCGGCAGCTACGCCGCCCGCGTGGTGGCGCCGGCCGCGGCCTTGGCCCCGGTGCCCGACGGCGTCGCCTCCGCCGACGCGGCCGCGGTGATGTTGCAGGGCATGACCGCCCACTACCTGAGCACCTCCACGCACGGCATACAGGAGGGCGACGTCGCGGTGGTGCACGCCGCCGCCGGGGGAGTGGGGCTGCTGCTGACGCAGATGATCAAGCGGCTCGGCGGGAAGGTGCTGGCGACGGTGTCCACCCCCGCCAAGGCCGAGCTGGCGCGCGGCGCCGGTGCCGACGAGGTGTACGACTACGCCGACTTTCCCCAGGGCGTCAAGGAATTCACGGGCGGGGCGGGAGCCCACGTGATCTACGACGGCGTCGGGCTGTCCACATTCGAGGCCGGCCTGGCCTCGCTGCGCCCCCGTGGGATGATGGCGCTGTTCGGCCAGTCCTCCGGCGCGGTGCCGCCGATGGATCCGCAGGTGTTGTCCAGCGGCGGTTCGCTGTTTCTGACCCGCCCCACACTGGCGCACTACATCGCCAATCCGGCGGAGTTCGCCGCCCGCGCCGCCGACATCTTCGGCTGGATCGCGGCGGGGCAGTTGTCCGTCCACATCGGCGGAACCTACCCCCTGGACGCCGCCGCCGACGCCCACCGCGACCTGGAGGGGCGCCGCACGACGGGCAAGCTGCTGCTGACCCCTTGACCGATCTGGCCACCGGCTTTTCGGTGGAATCGCGCGAGGTAGTCGCGTTACGGCCGTGGCCTGCGAAAAGGGCCGTCGGTTGACGGGCCGGTGTAAACCGGTTTTCCGGGCTCTTATGATGCCTACTCGACGGTACTCATTTATGTACTCAGATATCTACAACGAGGGAGATTTGCATGTCAGACGCCACGAAGGCGATATCCAACAGTGGACTGTCGCGCCGCGGCCTGTTGTCCCTTGCCGGTGTTTCCCTGCTTCCCTTGGCGGCCACCGCGTGTGGCAAGAAGGCGGGGGACAAGTACCCCACCAAGGGCCTGCACATCATGGCCCCGGCCGCCGCCGGGGGCGGTTGGGACATAACCGCCAACGCGGTATCGGACGCGCTGACAAAATCCGGCCTCGCCGACGAGGCCAAGGTTTACGACGTGGAAGGGGCGGCCGGGACCGTCGGACTGGCCCAGTTCGTGGCCCAAAACCACGGCGACCCGTACCAGCTCATGATCACCGGGCTGGTGATGATCGGCGGCATCGTCAACGGCGCGTCGTCGGTGGGCCTGTCCCAGGTCAACAAGATCGCGACCCTGACCGCCGAACAGGAACTCGTTGTGGTGCCGAAGGACTCGCCGTACGAGTCCCTCAAGGACGTGATGGACGCCGCCAAGTCCGACCCCACGTCGATCACCTGGGGCGGCGGTTCGGCGGGCGGCACCGACGAGATCCTGGTGCTGTTGATGGCCAAGGCATACGGCGCCGACCCCAAGAAGATGAAGTACCAGGCCGCCTCCGGCGGCGGCGAATCCAAGGACGGCCTGCTCAACGGCTCGCTCGACGTCGGCGTGTCGGGACCCAGCGAGTACGTCGACCTCGTGAAGAAGGGCGACCTGCGCCCGCTGGCGGTGTCCGGCAAGAAGTCCACCAAGGTCGCCGGCACGGCCGTGCCCACCTGCAAGGACCAGGGCGTCGACGTCGAGCTGATGAACTGGCGCGGCATCGTGGCGCCTGCCGGCATCTCCGACGCCGACAAGAAGTCCATCACCGCCCTCATGACCAAGATGGTGGAAACCAAGGAGTGGAAGGACAAGCTGGCCAAGGAGGGCTGGGAGAACTTCTTCAAGACCGGCGACGACGCCAAGAAGTTCTACGACTCCGAAAACGCCCGCGTCACCAAGATCTTCCACGAAGTCGGCAAGGCCTGAACCGCCCATGACGGCCGACGACCACCCCGTCGCCCGCCCGCGAGTCGGCACGGTGCTGTTCGGCGCCGGTGCCTTCGCGGGCGGGCTGGCGTTGCTCCTGCTCGCCTGGCACGAGAAGGGGGACACCGCCTTCTCCCCGGCGAACGAGCGCTTCGCCCCGATCGTCGTGACCGGACTGTGGACGGTCCTGTCGGCGCTGTACCTCGTCGGCCAGCTGACCAGGTTCGTGCGCGGCGTCGCGGCCGCGAAGACCGCCGCCGTCCCCGCCGAAACCGATGACGCCGCCGACGATCCCGCCGAGGTGCACTGGAGGGCGCCGCTGCTGATGGTCGTGGCCCTGGTGGCCTACGTCCTGCTGTTGGAACCGGTCGGCTTCCTCATCACCACCTTTGCGTTCTACGTCGCCGCGGCCGCGATCCTCGGCAGCCGGGTGTGGTGGCGCGAGCTCGTCATCGGCGCCGCCATGTCGGCGGTTATCTACTTCAGCTTCACGTACCTGCTCGAACTGACCCTTCCCCCGGGGGTGCTGCCGTTGTGATGGCCAATCTGCTGGGCGGCTTCGCCTCCGTGCTGACGCCCGAGAACCTGCTGTTCGCGGTCATCGGGGTCACCGTCGGCACCTTCGTGGGAATCCTGCCAGGCATCGGACCGGCGCTGACCATCGCGCTGTTGTTCCCGGTGGCCAACTCCCTGGTCGACTCCAATGGACAGTCCGGTGTGGTCGGTTCGCTGATCATGTTCGCGGGCATCTACTCCGGCGCCATGTACGGCGGGTCCACCACGTCCATTCTGCTCAACACCCCCGGCGAGTCGAACTCCGTGGTCACCGCGATCGAGGGCCACCAGATGGCGCTGCGCGGCCGCGCCCGTGCCGCCCTGGCCTCGGCCGCCATCGGCTCCTTCGTCGCCGGCACCCTGTCGACGCTGGCGCTGACCTTCTTCGCCGAGCCGCTGGCCGCCCTGGCGATCAACTTTCGGCACAGCGACTTCTTCGCCCTGGGCGTCCTGGCGACGGTCTCGGTGACGGCGCTGGTCGGCAGGTCGCTGCTGCGCGGCATGATGTCGCTGACGCTGGGCCTGCTCATCGGGGTGATCGGCATCGACACCCTGACCGGCAAGCCGCGGCTGAGCCTGCAGGAGTTCGTGTGGGCCGACGCCAACCACACCGGCGTGTCCACCTTCATGCAGGCGGGCATCGGCGCCACCCTCGTCATCGTGGGGCTGTTCGCCTTCGGCGAGACCCTGTACGTGTGCGGGCGCCTCAAGAAGCTGCCCGACAAGATCGCCCCGATGGACGCCAAGGACGGCGAGCCCGAGTTCGCCTGGATGACCAAAAAGGACTGGCGGCGATCGTGGCTGCCGTGGCTGCGCGGCACCGCCCTGGGATTCCCCTTCGGCGCCATGCCCGCCGGCGGCGCCGAGATCCCCACCTTCCTGTCCTACACCCTGGAGAAGGCGCGCTCGAAGTTCCGTGGCCAGTTCGGCACCGGCGCCATCGAGGGCGTCGCCGGGCCCGAGGCGGCCAACAACGCGGCCTTCGCCGGGGTGCTGGTTCCCCTGCTGACCCTGGGCATCCCGACGTCGGCGACGGCCGCGATCATCCTGGCGTCCTTCAAGAGCTTCGACGTGCCCGTCGGCATCCAGCTGTTCGACCACGGCGGCGCCGTGGTGTGGGCGCTGATCGCCTCGCTGTACGTCGGCAACATCATCCTGCTGATCCTCAACCTGCCGCTGATCCGGATCTGGGTCCTGGTGTTGAGGATTCCGCGCCCGGCGCTGTACTCCGCGATCCTGGTGTTCGCGGTGGTCGGCGTCTACGCCAACGCGAACCTGGCCTTCCCGCTGTTCCTGGCGATCGGGATCGGCGTGCTGGCGGTGTTCATGCGCATGTACGACTTCCCGATCTCGCCGGTGATCCTCGGCGTCATCATCGGCCCGCTGCTGGAGGAGAACTTCCGCAAGACCATGCAGGAGACCAACAACTCCTACGCGATCTTCGTGGACCGGCCCTTGACCGTGAGCCTGCTCGCGCTGGCGGTGGTGTCGCTGATCCTGCCCAACCTGCCGAAGATCATCGCCTTCCTGCGCGGACGGCGGGCCGACAAGCTGTCGTTCGCCGACGAGGACTAGGCCATCACGACCATGCCCAGGCGCAGCTCCTCGGGCAGGCTCCCGGCCGGGAGCCTGCCGGCGGCTCCCTCCACCAGTTCGGCGGCGGTGAGCCGCGCGGACGTGCCCGCCGCGGCGACCCGGAAGTCGTCGCCGGCGGCGGTCACCGTCACCCGGCCGTACTCCCGCAGGGCGTCCAGGGTGAAGTCGCGCCGCCACCGCAGCCGCCCGGCGCGTTCGTCGGCGGTGATCGGCACGCCCATGTCGTCGGCGTGGATGGCGTATTCGCTGGCGAAGTAGAAGGTCTGGCGGCCGCAGGGGTAGTCGCCCACCGCGGTGCCGATGCTGCCGTCGACCCCGCGCTCCCGCAGCCGCGGATGCTGCGCGGCCGCCCTGTCGCGCCACTGCGACAGCACCTCGGCGACCGGGGTGTCGCGGTAGCGCTCCACCAGGATGTCGTTGAGCCGCTCATAGCCGACGCTCGAGCCGCCCTCGGCGAAGTGGTCGCCCACGGTGTCGTCCAGGCCGGTGCGGATGTAGTCCTCGATGCGGATCAGGTGCGCCGCCATGTCCTTGCGATCCCAACCGGCGCAACGGGTCTCGACTCGCCATTGCGGCGCGGTGAGCCCGTCGAAGAAGCGGTCGACGCGGGCGGCCTCGGCGTCGAGCAGGTCAAAGGGATTGTCCGTCATGATCGCCGAGGTTACGCCGCGTCGGCGGCGCCCGAATGCCTTCGGGGTAGTCGCACACCATGTACGTCACAGCCCGGCCGGTCGCGCCCTAGGGTTTCAGGCGGTGGGGCTGAAGACCGGATTCGGGAGGTCGTCGTGTCCTATGAGGACGTACAGATGAACCTGCGCCTTGACTGGGAACAGACCGGATGGTGCCGCTTTCTTCCGCTGGAGGGCGAAGTCCTGTGGGGGCTTCTTTGCGACGCCACCGAGGAGGAACGCGACGGCGACCTCGACGAACTGCTGGAATGGCAACGCGCGCTGACCTTCCCGATGTTCGGCCAGGGAACCACGATGCGGCTGGACGCCGCCATCGGTTCGCCGTTCCACCGCTGGGACCAACACCGGCTGTGCCGGATCTTCGGCAAGGCCGGCTACCGCTACCCGCGCACCGTGCGCGACATCGCCGAACTCGGCGTCCGCCTGGGGCTGTACCGGCGCTCCATGCGGGGCCGCCTCACCCGCTGGCGGGTGCCGCGCGCGCTGCCGTTTCCCGCCGAGGTGCTGCCGATGAGCGAGCGGGAACGCCGCGCCGAGGACGAACACCGCTGGTATCTGGCCGGGTCCCGGCCCGCCGCCCGGATCGCCGGGCTGCTGCTGGACGAGGGGGAGGCGGCCCGGACCGTCACCTCCGTGGGCTGCCTGGCCGCCCGGCTCGGCTGCGAACCCGAGACGGTGCGCCGCGGGCTGGCCCACCTGTGCGACAAGCGTTTCGAACGGCTGTGGTCGCGGCCCGCCATGCGGATCTACCTGGCCGGCGACGGCGGGCGCTGCCGCCGGGTCGACCCCGAACGGCTCGACACGATCGCGGTGTGCGTGCTGGTTCCCCACTGGCGCAAGCTATGGCGGCAGCACGGACTCCTGTGGCAACTGGAGGGCAAGGGGGGCTGCGTCTGAATTGGCCCGAAAGTTGATGCCGCATCGGCCGTTCGTCTCGACCGGAATCACTCGGGCTTCACGGTGGAGGGCGGCGACCTCGAATTTCAATACGATGGCGCGGTCGAATCACCAGGAGAGGTGGCATGGGTCATAGGAGTTTCGGGCCGACGCGCGGACGCCGCGCGCTCGTGTCGATCGTGACGATCGCGCTGGCCGCGGGCGCCGCCGCGGGGTGCCAGGCGTCGAGCGGCGGCAAGCCGTCGTCCCACGACACGTCCACATCGCACTCTGGCCCCTACGAGGCCTCCAGCGACGGCAAGGAGCTCGCGGTGGCCGAATCCGGCCTCACCGAGGCCGTCGACGCCGGCGGCGAGCACGTGGTGTCGTACGCGGTGATCCTGAAGAACCCCAGCGCCGACACCGCCGTCACCACCGCGGTCACGCTGAGCCTCGTCGACGCCCACGGCAAGCCGTTGCGCAACACCGCGCTGAACGGCAAGCACACCACCTGGGACCGCGCCGTCAACCTGATCCCCGCGGGCAAGCGACAGGCCGTCACCGGCACCACCTACGTCGACCGCGCCGGCGCGGCCAAGGTGAAGATCGGCATCAAGGAGTCGCAGTGGTGGCGCGACGGCGGCAAGCGCGCGTCCGGCGTCAAGGTCAGCGACGTGTCGGCCACGGCCGGCGGCAAGGGCTCGGCCACCGTCACCTATCGGCTGGATTCCCCGTACGACAAGAAGATCAGCTCGGCGAACACCTCGGCGGTGTACCGCGACGCCCACGGCGAGATCCTCGGCGGCAGCGAGCCCTCGGACGCCAGGCCGCGCGACTACCCGCCCGGCGAATCCGACGGCGAGATCGACGCCGCGGCGGGCGTGCCGAAGGACCTCGACGCCTCCCACACCGAGGTCTACGCCGACCCGCTCATCGAACTGCCGTAAAACCCCGACCCCGAAAGGACCCGCGAAACCCATGGCCCGATTCATGGAGAAACTCAACAGCCTCGTCGTCACCGCCACGTCCCCCGACGGCAACATCAAGTCGCGGCTGGTCGGCGGCGAGAACCTCACCCTGGCGTTTCGGCCGGGCAGCTACCGCGACTACAGCGAAACAGTGCTGGCCGATCAACTGGCCAAACTGGGAATCCTGACCTGGACGACATACCACCGCGGCTGGCTCAAGGCGCTGGGCGAGGTCAACGGGGAGAAGTACACCAAGAAGCCGCAGCACTGGAACGCCAACCACCGCAGATACGACGACGCGATCGCCGAGGCCGTCACCCAGGGCACCTCTCCCAGCGGGCGGATCGAGATGCGGGCCAAGGGATTGGCGTTTTGGAAGGTGCGCGTCGCCGACGGCACGGTCGAGGAGCTCGAAGAACAGCACTTCACCGAGGAGGCCGTGGCGGCGTTTCGCAACGTTCAGCTCGACATGAAGCGGCAGATGATCCTGTTCAAGGAGAAGTACATAGGCCTGACCCTCCCGGCATCGTGGAAGGCCAAGCTCCCGATCTGATTCGAGAGCTTGGCCTTCCCACGCGGCTGGCGCCGCGCCTCAGTCGCGCGGCGTCAGCCCGGACGTCGGGTCCTTGGAGTCGGCGATCGTGGGCCGCAACGGAACCACGGGCCCGCTTTCCCCCTTGGCGTTGGCCAGCTGCCGCAGCGTCGACAGCAGGTCGTAGTTCTTGCTCAGCACGTCGCAGACGTCCTGTTCCTTGTCGTACACCTTGGTGCAGATGTCGCTCATCCGGTCCAGCATGTTGCTGATGACATCGTCGGCGGTGTCGCCGCCCAGCGGAAGGGTCTGGTCCGCGGGCACCAGCTGGCCGCCGATGGAGGTGCCGGCCCCGATGGTCGCCAGCACCACGCCGGTGACGGCCAGGCTCGTTCCGCCCGACGGGATCGCCAGCGCGGCACCGGCGATGCTGGTGAGGGCGCCCAGAATGGTCAGGCCCATCGACTCCGAACCGCCGTCGCGCCCGCCGACGTCCTTCAGGGCGTCGATGGTCTGGTCGGCGCATTCACTGATGTCGCGCTTCTGCCCGGCGTAGATGTTCTGGGTGCCCTCCATCGCCATGCGAAGCATCTGCGCGATCTTGCCGTGGTTGGAGGCGATGACGGGAAAGGGAACGAGGAAATTGTTCTGGAGATTCTCCGACAGCGAGCCCAGCCATTCGCCCATCTCGCTTTCGGCCTTGTTGATGTAGGACGTGTCGCTGTTGCCGATGGCGCCGTCGGACTGGCCGAAGGTGGTCTCCACGGACTTGCACGCCGAAATGATGCTGTCGAATCCCTCGGGCTGGGGCTTGGTGTAGTCCGCGTAGGCGGGCGGAATCCAGTCGAAGTACGTGTCGAGCCAGCCCTCGAATTCCTTCTCCTCGTCGGGGCCGATGGGCATCATCGCCGGGGGAGCGGTTCCGGTATTGCCCGCGTTGTTGTAGTCCGTTTGGTATTTGGCGTTGACGGCGTCCCGGTAGGACTCGGCGTCACGAATGGTGGCGGCCTTCGCCTCCTTGATGATTTCGTGGGCCTTGTCGTCTAGTTCGCTCGGTGAGTAATACGATCCCATGGGGGCAGATCCCTACTTGTCCTTCAGATTGTTGATGTCTTTTTCGACCTGCGTGAGGTGTTTCTCGTCCTTGGTGGGGTTGGTCGATTTGTCGTCGCCGGGCGAGTCGTAGTAGTCGGGCTCGTCCGGCTTACCTGGTTTGTCGGTGCCGGTGGGCGGGCTGCTGCTGGGATCGTTGGGGTCGTGGATCTGCACCGCGTCTCCGTCCCCGTGAAGGTCGACCTTGTCGCCGGCGATGATGTGCTTGAACTGATCCGCGGCGGTGGTGTCCTCCTTCTCGTAGTCCTTGATGGCCAGATTGAGCGCGGAGCTGACATCGAGAATGTTCGTGGCGGTCTGCGCGAGAATGTGCTGTAGTTCGCTGCGGCAGTTCTCGAAGTACGGATATATGGGACTGGTACTTGGTCCGTGGTCGGTGGGCGCGGCCTCGAACTTGCCGGAACTGTTCTCGGTTCCCGACATCGCCGAATTGGCGTCGGTGTACACCTTGGCGACTCGGGGCAGCGAGACATTGGCGACCGACCAGAGGCTGTATAGGTCACCGCCCGTTACCGAATTCATAAAGATTGCTCCTTTCGAAGGGCAGCGGGTACCCCCAGCGCATTACCTGAGGTGTTGTGATGGGTGACACCCGCATGCTGACAATCTGGACATTAACCAATCGCGGGCTCGCGGCGCATCCTCGCATCGGGCCGAAACGCCACCAGAACGGTCACACCGCAAATAGTGGCATTAATTGGGGGCAAAGAAGCCTGGACTTTCGACCCAGAAGGCGATATTATCCGCGTCGCCGTGGAGTGCATTTAAGGCATGATATATCGGTATCGAGGCATAAGCATGAAAAGACCCGGCGCCACTCACCGTGGTCGCCGGGTCTCGAGCCCGTAGGAGCGGCGAGGCTACCGCGCGCCGGTGCGGCGGGAGCGTTCGCGCTGCTTGGCGTCCAGGATCACCTTGCGGATCCGCACCGCCTCCGGCGTCACCTCGACGCACTCGTCGCCGCGGCAGAACTCCAGGGCCTGCTCCAGCGACAGCCTGCGCGGGGGCACCAGCCGCTCCAGCTCGTCGCCGGTGGACTGCCGCACGTTGGTGAGCTTCTTCTCCTTGCAGATGTTGACGTCCATGTCGTCGGAGCGGGAGTTCTCGCCGACGATCATGCCCTCGTACACGGCGGTGGTGGGCTCCACGAACAGGGTGCCGCGCTCCTGGAGGTTGAACATGGCGTAGCTGGCGGCGACCCCGGTGCGGTCGGCCACCAGCGAGCCGCTGGACCGGGTGCGCAGCTCGCCGACCCAGGGCTCGTAGTCCTCGAAGACGTGGTGGGCCAGGCCGGTGCCGCGGGTCTCGGTGAGGAACTCGGTGCGGAAGCCGATCAGACCGCGCGCCGGGACCAGCCACTCCATCCGGATCCAGCCGGTGCCGTGGTTGACCAGCTGCTCCATCCGCCCCTTGCGGGTGGCCAGCAGCTGGGTGATGGCGCCCAGGTGCTCCTCGGGCGCGTCGATGGTGAGCCGCTCCACCGGCTCGCAGCGCTTGCCGTCGATCTCGCGGGTGACCACCTGCGGCTTTCCGACGGTGAGCTCGAAGTTCTCCCGTCGCATCTGCTCCACGAGGATGGCCAGGGCGAGCTCGCCGCGGCCCTGCACCTCCCAGGTGTCCGGGCGGTCGGTGTCCAGCACCCGCAGCGACACGTTGCCGACCAGTTCGCGGTCGAGCCGGTCCTTGACGAGGCGCGCGGTCACCTTGCCGCCCTTGACCTTCCCGGCCAGCGGGGAGGTGTTGATGCCCAGGGTCATGGAGATGGCGGGTTCGTCCACGGTGATCAGCGGCAGCGGGCGCGGGTCCTCGGCCGAGGCGAGGGTCTCGCCGATCATGATCTCGGGAATCCCGGCCACGGCGATGATGTCGCCGGGCCCGGCGGAGTTGGCGGGCTTGCGTTCCAGGGCCTCGGTCATGAGCAGCTCGGAGATCCGGACCCGTGAGATGGTGCCGTCGGTCTTGCACCAGGCGACGGTTTCTCCCTTGTTGATGGTTCCCTGGTGGATGCGGCACAACGCGAGCCGGCCCAGGAAGGGGGAGGCGTCCAGGTTCGTGACGTGCGCCTGCAGCGGCGCGCCCTCCTCGTAGGACGGTGCGGGGATCGTGTCCAGGAGGGTGGCGAACAGCGGCCGCAGGCTGTCGCTGTCGGTGGGGGCCTGCCCGTCGGCGGGCTGGTTGAGCGAGGCGATGCCCTTGGTGGCGCAGGCGTACAGGATCGGGAAGTCGATCTGCGACTCGTCGGCGTCGAGGTCGAGGAACAGCTCGTACACCTCGTCGACGACCTCCTTGATCCGCGAATCGGAGCGGTCGACCTTGTTGATCACCAGCACGATCGGCAGCCGCGCGGTCAGCGCCTTGCGCAGCACGAAGCGGGTCTGGGGCAGTGGCCCCTCGGAGGCGTCCACCAGCAGCAGCACGCCGTCGACCATGGTGAGGCCGCGCTCCACCTCGCCGCCGAAGTCGGCGTGGCCGGGGGTGTCGATGATGTTGATGGTGAGGTCGTCGCCGTCGGGGCTGTGATAGTGGACGGCGGTGTTCTTGGCCAGGATCGTGATGCCCTTCTCCCGCTCCAGGTCCATGGAGTCCATGACCCGGTCGTCGACCTTGGATCCGGGGCGGAAGGCGCCGGCCTGGCGCAGCATGGCGTCGACCAGGGTGGTCTTACCGTGGTCGACGTGGGCGATGATCGCGACGTTGCGCAGGTCAGTGCGTAGGGACATGGAGTCCATTCTCCGTGACGCGAAGTTGGCGGACGGCGGCGGGACCTGTGATCGGCGGCACTGCGCCGCGCAATGATCACAGTGGACTCCAAATGGTGTGAGCGCGCGCACGGGCATATGCGCGATGTCCTATTCTTCGATGCATGTCGGCGTCGGGTTCCCAGGTACGGCTGGGCATAGATTTCGGGACCTCCAATACCGTTGCGGTCCTGGAGTTGCCCGGCCGTCCCGCGACCCCGCTGCTGTTCGACGGCTCGCCCGTGCTGCCGTCGGCCGTGTTCGCCTCGGAGGGCAAGCTGCTGGTCGGCCGCGACGCCGAGCGCGCGGCCATGTCGGACCCGGCCCGCTTCGAACCCAACCCGAAGCGCTGCATCGCCGACGGCATGGTGCAGCTGGGGCCGCAGGAATACCCCGCGGTGAACCTCATCGCCGCGGTGCTGGCGCGGGTCGCCGACGAGTCGGCGCGGGTGATCGGCCGGGCCGCGGACGTGGTGGTGCTGACCCACCCGGCGGGCTGGGGCAACGAGCGGCTGCGCCTTCTGGCCTCGGCCGCGCGGCTGGCGGGCCTGCCCGAGCCGCGCTTCGCCGCCGAGCCGGTGGCCGCCGCCACCCACTTCACCGTCCACCTGGGACACGACTTCGCCGACGACAGCCACGTCGTCGTCTACGACCTGGGCGGCGGGACCTTCGACGTCAGCGTCGTGCGGGCCAGCGGCGATGGCGTCGAGGTGGCCGCGAGCGGCGGGCTGTCCGATGTGGGCGGGGTTGACATCGACTTCGCCATCATCAAGCACCTGGAGCGGACCTTCGCCCACCGCGCCGACGAATGGCGCCGCCTGCGCGAACCGTCCACGCCGTCCGAACGGCGGCAGCGGCGCGAGCTGTGGCGCGACGTCCGCGAGGCCAAGGAGATCCTGAGCCGGGAGTCCAAGGCGGCGCTGTTCCTGCCGCTGCTGGAGGTGGACGCCCACCTGACCCGCGAGGAGCTCGACACCCTGGCGCGCTCCATGGTGGAGCAGACCGTCGCCCTGACGCTGGACGTGTTGTCCCAGGCCGACATCGGCATGCGATCGGTGGCGGGGCTGTTCCTGGTGGGCGGCGCCAGCCGGATGCCGTTGACCTCGACCATGCTGATGCGCGAGACCCAGATGGCGCCCACCGTCCTGGAGCAGCCGGAGCTGGTGGTGGCCTCGGGAGCGGTGGACGCCCCCAGCCGCCCCGCCCCGCCGCCCGCCAACGACGCGCCGACCACGATGGTGGCGATGCCCGCCGTGATCGAGCGGCCCGTGGTGTTTCGCGGTGTGGCCAGGGTGCCGCGTCCCGCCGACGACGCGCCCGGGCTTCCGGTGGGCCTGCAACCGCCGCCCCCGGCGCCGATGACCACCCTGCCCGGCAAGGAGGCCACGGGGGGCTCCGGTCCGGTGTCGGCCGTCGCCCTGCACGACGGCGCCCTGGCCACCGCGACCGGCGGCGGCGTCACGGTGTCCACACTGGCCACCGGCGAGCGGGTGGCCGTGATGGACGGGCACGCCCAGCCGCCCGCCACCGTGTGCTGGGCGCCCGCCGAACCCCTGCTGGCCGCCGCGATCGGCGCGCAGGCCAAGATCTGGCGCTTCGCCGACGGCGAGGTGACGCCCGAACCCGAGCGGGTGTTGAACTGCCCCAGGGACATCACGCTGGCGGACTGGTCGGCGGCGGGTCTGGCGGTCGGCGACGTCGGCGAGATCCTGTTGTGGGACACCGAGACGGGGGAGTGCGCGCGGACCTGGAAGTTCGGCACCGGCGCCGAGGGCAGCCAGCTGCGCGCCCTGTCGTGGTCCGCCGACGGGAAGCGCCTGGCGGCGGGGGGCTCGCACGGCAACATCAAGATCTTCGACGCCGACGCCGACAAGCCCTCCATGGTGCTGAGCGTGGCGCCGATCAGCGTGCGGTCCCTGGCCTGGTCGCCCGACGGCGACTGGCTGGCCTCCGGCGACGCCGGAGGCCAGCTGCGGATCTGGCAGCTGTCCGACTCCTCGGCCCAGCCGATCGCCCACGCCCACGAGGCCGCGATCCAGGCGCTGGCCTGGTCGCCGGACGGCAAGCAGGTGGCCAGCGGCGGCATCGACGACGCCGTGCGGATCTGGGACGCCGGTTCCGGTCGCGAGGAGAGGATCCTCACGGGACACTCGGGGACGGTCACCTCGCTGTGCTGGACGCCCGACAGCTGTCGCCTGATCTCGGGCAGCGCCGACGGCAGCGTGCGCGTGTGGGACGCCGCCACGGGCACTCAGGTGCGCGTCTGAGGCAGGTGCCTGTCCACAAAGGCCAGCTGCTTGGCGAACTGCCAGCCCTCGCCGCCCTCGTGGCCGTTCCACGGGTACACCTCGATGTCCTTGCGCCCACCCCACTGGTGGTAGGCGGCGAAGACGGTGGACGGCGGGCAGGTGGTGTCCATCAGCGCCACCGAGTACAGCGCCGGCACGGTGGCGCGGGCCGCGAAGTTCACTCCGTCGAAATAGGACAGCGTGGCGAAGACCCGCTCGTCCTGGTCCCTGTGGGCGGCAAGGTATCGGACGATCTCGGGGTACGGGCCGGTTGAGGCGATCTCGGCGGCGCGGCGGAAGTCGCTGAGGAACGGCACGTCCACACAGGCCGCGGCCACGCCGGGGTGGAGGGCGGCGACGCTTTGCGACAGCGCACCGCCCTGGCTGCCTCCGACCACGATGACGCGCGAGGAGTCGACGGCGGGATGGCCCGCGGCGACGTCGACGGCACGCACCGAATCGGTGATGACGCGGCGGTAGTAGTAGGTGTCGGGGCTGGCGATGCCTCGCGTCAGGGCGCCGGGCGCGTGCGGTTCGCGAGCGGGGTAGGGGTCGCCGGTGATGCCCGGCGAATGCGAGGCGTTGGCGCCCTGGCCCCGGGTGTCGACCACCAGCAGCGCCCACCCGGCGGCGGGCCACGCGAGGTGGTCCTGCGGGAAGCCGCGTCCGCTGCTGTAGCCGAGATACTCGACCACGCAACCGACGCCGGTAGCTCCCTTGGGGACTATCAGCCACGCGGCGATCTCGTCGCCGCCGAAGCCGGCGAAGCGGGTGTCGTAGACGTCCACCAGCCGCAGCCCGCATTCGTGGGGCTCGAAGCGCGGCGCCAGGGGGACCTCGGCGCTTTCGGCCAGCGAGCGTTTCCAGAACGCGTCGAAGTCGGCGGGCTCGACCCGTTCGGGGCGGTATCGGCGGAGTTCGTCGAGGGTGAGATCGGAAAGCGGCATGCCTACATATATAAGCCGCCGGCGGCTATCGGCGCCAGTACCCGCAGAACGTGATGTCGCGCTTGTCGACGCCGCGATCGTTGACGAGATGGCGCCGCAGCGCGGTGACCAGCGAGGACTCGCCCACCAGCAGCGCCCGCACCCGTCCGGGATCGAACTGGTCGCCGCGCACCGCCTCCAGCGGGTCGGTGCCGCACAGCCAGCGGACGTGGGAGCCCGGCGGCGCGTCGAGCTTCTGGGTGTCGGCGAGGTCGGGGATCTGGCAGTACACCCGGCACGGCCTGCCGTCGTCCAAAGAGGCCAGACAGCCGGCGACGGCGGGCAGCCCGGTGGCGTCGGCGACGAACAGGTACCACTCGGCCTCGGGCTCGGGCGCGAACATGGCGCCCTGGTCGTACAGGCCGACGATGTCGCCGGGCCGGGCGGCCGCGGCCCAGGCGGAGGCGGGTCCGGCGTCGCCGTGCGAGACCACGTCGACGTCGATGTGGTGCCCGTCGGGGTGGAAGGAGCGGACGGTGTAGTTGCGGATGACGGGCCGCGCGGCCTCGGGGGTGGAGTTGTACCAGGTGCGCAGGCCCGAGTCGTCGCTGAAGGACGGCAGGGCGGGTTTGTCCTCGCCGGGCCGCGGAAGGAACAGCCGGAACCACTGGTCGTAGCCCGCGGGACGGAACTCGGCGGGATCGAGGCCGCCCAGGGTGACGCGCGTGAAGCTCGGACTGAGCCGTCGGGACGCGACCACCTCGGCGTAGATCGGTGTCGGCATCGGCAACCTCCGCTCGGTAAATTAGGGAAGCCTTACCTTACATACGAGCCCTCGGGCCGGAAGATCACCCCCGGCCGCGGGGGCTATTGACACGCGCGGGTCCGCGTCGGTACTGTGCCGAGAAATCGTTTACTCAATGATGAGGACCCCATGAATCCGCCACCAGCACCAGGTTCGGTGACCCGCCGCGGCGTGTTGCGGACCGCCGCGTGGGGGATGGGCGCGGCCGGGCTGGGCAGCCTGGCCTCTTGTGCGTCGGGGTCGGGAGACGACATCGCGTTTTGGCACTTCATCGTCCCCGGCACCCCGAACTACGACAAGTGGCTGCTGCCGCTGATCAAGGACTTCAACGCCCGGCACAAGGTCAAGGTGCGCGAGCGTTACATCCCCTTCGGCGACTACGCCAACGGCCCCACCCTCCAGACCGCCTTCAGCGCCGGCGACGGCCCCGACGTGTTCATGCTCAGCCCCGGAGACTTCGTCCGCTACTACAACGCCAACGCCCTGGCGGACCTCACGCCCCACCTCAGCGACGCGGTGCGCGCCGACTACGAGCCCGCCGCCCTGGCGTCGCGCACCTTCAACGACAGGGTCTACGGCCTGCCCATGGAGGCCGAGCCGCTCGCGCTCTTTTACAGTCACAAGGCATTCGAGGCCGCCAACCTGTCCGAAGGCGACCTTCCGAAGACCTGGGATGAGCTGCTGGACGTCGCCCAGAAGCTCACCGGCGCCGACCGCTTCGGCCTCGGCCTGGAGACCAGTCCCGGCTACTACCAGAACTTCACCTGGTACCCCTTCATGTGGATGGGCGGCGGCTCCCCGATCGCCTCCGACCAGATCCACAGCACCTTCGACTCCAAGGCGGCCACCGCGGCGCTTCGCCTGTGGCAGCAGACCATCGACCTGGGCGTCGCCCCGACCAAGCTGCGCGGTGGCGGTGGCACCGACACCCGCTCCAATCTGCTGACCGGCTTTTGCGCCATGCAGCAGACCGGCATCTGGGCGGTGGGGGAGATGAAGCTCAACGCCCCCAAGTTCGAATACGGCGTGCTGCCGCTGCCCACCCCGCCCGGCGGCAAGCAGCTCACCGTCGCCGGCGGCTGGGCCCTGGCCGCCAACGCCAAGGGTTCCAAGCCCGACGCCGCCGCCCAGTTCATCACCTACGCCCTGGGAAGCGAGGACCCGGCGTGCGTCAAACGCGGTCGACTGTGGAACACCGTCATCAAGAAGAACCTGCCGGTGCGCAAGTCGGTGCGGGACCTCGCCCGTAGGAAGGGCGACTTCGACGACCCGATCTACCAGCAGTTCCTCAAGGACATCGCGCCCACCGCCAAGGGCGAGCCGAGATACCCCGTGGAGATCTACCGGGCCATCTCCGACGCCCTGCAGGCCTGCCAGCTCGACGGCGCCAACGTCAAGGACGCCGCCGCCGACGCCTCCGAGCAGATCGCCACCTTCCTGTCCGACTACAAGGGAGGGTCGATCCTGTGAGCCGCACATCCCTCACCCGACTGGTGCCGCGTTCGCGGCCCGGGGAATCTCGCGCCGCCTTCGGTTTCGTCGCCCTCGACGGTCTCGGCCTCATCGTCTTCGTGGCCCTGCCCGCGATCCTGGCCCTGGTGATCGGGCTGTTCAACGTGGACGGATTCGGCAAGATCGAGTTCGCCGGGCTGCACAACTTCCAGCTGATGGCCGGCGACAAGCTTTTGTGGAAGAGCCTTGGCATCACCACGGCGTTCACCGCCATGTTCGTGCCCACCGCGTTCGTGGTGAGCCTGTGCCTGGCCCTGCTGGTGCGCAAGCCCTTCCCCGGCGTCGGGCTCGTGCGCACCGCCCTGTTCCTGCCCAACGTGATCAGCCTGGTCGTCATCGCCGTGATGTGGCAGTTCCTGCTCACCGACAAGGTCGGCGTGGTCCCCGAAATGCTCGGAGGCGTCGGGCTGGGCGACGTGTCCTGGTTGGGCGACCCCGCGCTGGCGCTGCCCACCCTGGCGTTCGTGTGCGTGTGGTTCCTCATGGGATACCAGATGCTGATCTTCCTGGCCGGGCTGCAGGACATCCCCGGCGAGCTCTACGATGCCGCCACAGTGGACGGCGCCAACGCCTGGCAGCGCTTCTGGGGCGTCACCTGGCCGTCGCTGCGCCCCACCAGCTTCTTCGTCCTGATCACCTCCCTGGTCAACGCGCTGGCCGGTTCCCTCGGCTTCGACCTGGTGATGGTGCTGACCAAGGGCGGGCCCGCCAACTCCACGTCCACCGTGGTGTTCTACGCGTACCAGCAGGCATTCCTGTATGGACGTTTCGGCTACGCCGCCGCGATCTGCGGACTCATGGTGGCCATCTCGATCGTGATCACCGGTGCGCTGTTCGCGCTGACCAGGGGAGGCCGTTTCGATGAGTCGTGAAACCGCGCTGAGAAAGCCCCGCGCCAAGATCGGCCCCGGCGCGATCGTCGCCTACATCCTGGCGCTCATCACCGTGGCGCCGCTGCTGTGGATGGCGCTGTCGGCGTTTCGTCCCGGGGCCGAGGTGTTCTCGGCGTCGTGGCCCAAGCACCTCACCCTCGACAACTTCACGTTCGTACTCACCGAGGTGCCGTTCTTCACCTACCTGGGCAACAGCGCCCTGGTGTCGGTGGTGGTGACCGTGGTGTCGCTGTTCCTGCACACCATGTGCGGATACGCCTTGGCGCGCATGCGTTTTCGCGGACGCGGCCTGTTCTTCGGCATGGTGGTGTCGACGCTTTTCGTGTCGCTGCCGGTGATCCTGGTGCCGCTGTTCATGGTGACCCGCGCGCTGGGCATGGTGGACACCTACTTCGGGCTGATCGTCCCGGCGCTGTTCAACGCCTTCGGCATCTTCCTGTTGCGACAGTTCTATTTGAACATTCCCTCCGAGCTGGAGGACGCCGCGCGGCTGGACGGCTGCGGATACCTGCGGATGTACTGGCACCTGATCCTGCCGCTGAGCCGCCCCATCATGTCGTCGCTGGCGGTGCTGTTCTTCCTGGCCAACTGGAACTCCTTCGTGTGGCCGCTGACGGTCGCCCAAAGCGAGAACCTCCGGGTGGTGCAGGTGGGCATCTCCTCGCTGAGCGGGCAGTACGGTGCCGACTATCAGTACATTCTCGCCGCGTCGGTGCTGGCCGCGATCCCCACGGTGATCGTGTTCATCTTCGGGCAGCGCCGCCTGGTGGACTCGCTGAAGACAACCGGACTCAAATAGGAGGATGAGAGTGCAGGAATCGGCGTACGGACGCTTCGGCTCGAGCCTGCGGGACCTGCCGCGCTTGCGATCGGCCCGCCGGGGACGGTCGTCCAGTTGGGACCGCAGCGGCGGCAACGACGACCGGGTGACCGTCGAGCCCGGACAGACCGTCCGGCTGGCCGAGGTGAACGGCCCCGGCGCGATCACCCACATCTGGTGCACCGTCGCGGTGGAGAACGGGGACGGTCCGTGGGCGGTGGAGACCGACTACCTGCGCCGCCTGGTCCTGAAGATCACCTGGGACCACGCCGATCACCCCAGCGTCCTGGTGCCGCTGGGCGACTTCTTCGGCGTCGGGCACGCCCGTTCCACGAACTTCGTGTCCGCGCCGCTGCAGATGAGCCCGCAGGACGGCAAGGGGTTCAACTGCTGGTTCGCCATGCCGTTCGCCGAGGGCGCCACGGTGGAGCTGATCAGCGAACTCCAGCGGCAGAAGGTCTTCTTCTACTACTACGTCGACTACGAGACCTACGCCAGCGCCGACGACGACCTGGGGTACTTCCACGCCCAGTGGCGCCGCGAGAACCCCGCCCGGGGCAGGCCGCGCGGCGACGCGAGCGTCGCCGAGCACCTGCTGGAGGGCTCCAACCTCTCGGGCGCCGACAACTACGTGATCCTGGACGCGTTGGGGCGCGGGCATTACGTCGGTTGTGTGTTCAATGTGCACAATCTGTCGGACTCCACCGACTGGGACTGGTACGGCGAGGGCGACGACATGATCTTCATCGACGGCGAGCCCTGGCCGCCGCGGCTGCACGGCACCGGCACCGAGGACTACTTCAACACCGCGTGGTGCCCCGACCAGAGCTACCACGCCCCGTATCACGGCATCACCCTTCCCGGGCGCGACAACTGGAAGGGGCAGATCTCGCTGTACCGCTTCCACATCGAGGACCCGGTGATCTTCAACGAATCGATCAGGGTGACCATCGAACACGGACACGACAACAAGCGCGGCGACGACATCTCGTCGGTCGCCTACTGGTACCAGACCCTGCCGCACCGGCCCTTCGACCTCGCTGGAGTGACCGAGCGCCTGCCTCGGTCGGAATAAGGGCGGGTGGTGCCCGGAAACCGCTAGCCGGGCACCACCTCGCTCAGTCGGCGGACGCGGCGATCTGTCGCGCCGCGAGGAAATGCGCGACGTCGGCGGTGGCCGGGTACAGCCGGCGATAGCGCTGGTGGAACGCCTCGTACGTCTCGGCGCGCGCCGGATCGGGGCGCACCGTGTACTCCACCGGGTTCCACTTGCCGAAGTCGGCGTCGATGCCGACGCCCGTCGCGGCCAGCATCGCGTCGCCCAGACAGGCGCCCATGGTCCGAGCGGGGATGTCCTGGGCCTCGCCGGTGACGTCGGAGACGATCTGCGTCCACAGCCCGCCCTGGGTGCCGCCGCCGACGGCCACCAGCCGGTCGATGGCGCCGCCGGCGTCCCGCATCACCTCGAGGTTGTGCCGCACGCCGTGGGCGATGCCCTCCAGCGCCGCCCGATACAGCTCGGCGGGTCCATGCTGGAGCGTCAGCCCCGCGATCACGCCGCGCGCGTCGGGGTCGAAGATCGGCGTGCGCTCCCCGGCGAAGTACGGCAACAGCAGCAGCCCCCGGCTGCCCGGCGGCACCGTGGCCGCCGCGGCCACCAGCTCGGCGAAGTCGCCGCCGACCAGGCGCCGCAGCCAGTCGGTGATCGCGCCCGACGTCGCCATGCCCGCCGCCAGCGAGTAGGTGCCCGGCATCGCGCCGCAGGTGGTCCACAGTCCCGGGTGCGGGGTGGGGTCGTCGGCGACGTTGATGAGGAACATGGTGGTGCCGTACATGACCATGGTCTCGCCGGGGCGCGACACCCCGACGCTCACCGACTCCGCCCAGGCGTCCACCGTGCCCGCGCAGACCGGAAGTCCTTGCGGCAGACCGGTTTCGGCGGCGGCGCGCGCCGACACGGTGCCCACCACCTCGCTGGGCCAGGCCAGACGGGGCAGCGGCAGGCCGGGCGCCACCGTCTGTGCCCAGTCCGTCGCCCAGTCGCGCGTGCGGCGGTCGTACAGCGGGTCGCACTGGCTGGCCGAGTGGTGGTCGAGGACGTACTCGCCGGTGAGCCGGTGCACCACAAAGGAGCTGGCCATCAGCAGCATGCGCGTGCGGTCCCACACTTGAGGCTCGTGCTTGGCCAGCCAGCGCAGCTTCGGGCCCACCGCCTGGGACGACAGCGGCGTGCCGCCCCGGTCCATGATGGCCCCGGCGCCGAACTCGGCGTTGAGCTCCTCGATCTCGGCGCCGGCGCGGGTGTCCACGCCGTACAGGATGGCCGGACGCAGCGGGTTGCCGTCGGCGTCGGCGGGCAACAGGACGGGCCCGATGCCGCTGACGCACAGCCCGGCGATCTCGCGGCCGTCGGCGGCGCGCAGCAACTCGGAAGCGAGGTGGCGGAAGTCCGCCCACCACACCGTTTCGGCGTCGTGCTCGACCCACCCGGGGCGGGGCGTGGAGGTGTCGTGCGCGCGATCGGCGCGGGCCACCACCGTGCCGTCGGCGTCGACCAGGACGCCCTTGGCGCTGGAGGTGCCGATGTCGATGCCCAGTAGCAGGCTCATGCGTCCGATTCTCCGGCGAACTCGTCGAGGGTGACACCCAGTTCCTCGCACACGGCGCGCAGCTCGGCGCGGCGGTCGCCGGGCACGGCGTGGATGTGGTTGGCGCCGAAACGCGACAGGAACGTCGACGCCGGCGCGTCGATGCGGGCCCACGCGTGCGGCCATTCGGGGGTCGAGCGCGCCATCATCTCGGTATTGGTGGCGTCGTCGAACTCCACGAACTCGCCGTGCATCAGCTGCATGCGGTAGTCGCCGTCCAGACGGGTCAGTCGCGCCAGGGTCATCTCGCCGGGCGCGGCGATGTGCTGCACGGAGGCGCCGCCGGCCGGGAAGAAGAACACCTCCGGGAACAGGTGCACCCGGGCGAGGTTGACGGCCGGGTCGTCGCTGCGGGCGGCGAACCAGGTGGCGTGCTGACCGGAGTTGCACAGGTCCCACACATCGCGGTCGGCGTGGTAGTGGCGGACGTCGGCGAACAGCACCGGGGTGCGCGAGACGCTCTTGAGCAGCTGCATGGTGAGCGCGCCGTCCATATCGGCCTCGGTGGCGCACACGTGGGTTTCCTTGGGGCCGTTCCAGTCGTACGGGTCGTTGAGGAACGCCTCGGCGATGTCCATCGTGGCGAAGTACTGGGTCAGCTCGGGCTGGCCCTTGATGCCGCTGAAGTCCAGGTGCCACTCGTCGATCAGCGAGCGCATCGCGAGGTACGAACCGACCTGGCGCTCCAGCAGCTCCGGGGTGAGCTTCTTGCCGTCGTAGTGGACGTTGGCGTTGGCCTCCAACCATTCGCGGCCGCGCCGCTTCTCGGCGGCGTCGGCGAGGTCGGCGCGGCGGACGATCTCGTACTGGTCGATCTCCTCGACGTCGACGCCGAACTGGCGCTGCCACTGGTCGGTGTTGGCCACGGCGGTGTACATGCCCATGGGGCGCCCGCCGATGCGCCCGAAGGTGGAGCCGCGCAGGCCGGCCGCCGCGGCCGCCGCGGCGGCGCGCACCCCGATCGCCGCGATGAGGTCGCCGTCGGCGGCCTCGCCCCACAGGCGGGTGTGGCGCCGCCCGATCTGGTCCAGGGCGCCGCCCGCGGCCAGCATGCCCACCATGCCCGGCTGCGCGGGGTCGATGGTGGACAGCAGGAGCAGCGGGCCCGGGGTGGCGTCGGCGACCTGCATGGTGAAGTGCGGGAACGCCCACACCGCGTAGTGCAGCACCGTCAGATCCACCCGCTGCGCCGCCACCTCGCGGGCCACGGCGGTGGCCACGGTGTTGGAGGTGACCTGGGCGCCGCCGCGCACCACCTGGTGCCCCGCGGACTCCAGCGCCGCCACCAGGGCGTCCTCGTATCCCGTGATGAAGTCGCCGATGTCCTTTTGGACGTAGTCACGGCCGTCGGAAATGCTGATCACACCTATGCGCGCCACGGGTCCTCCTGTGCCGGGGTGGCAAATTGCCAAGAAATCGATTACTGGGCACGCTATGCTCTTGCCCGACGCACTGTCAATAGGCACGGCGGTTTTGCGAGCGGAGGATGACGACGGTGGCGACCATTGCCGACGTGGCGGCCCGCGCGGGATTGTCGACGGCGACCGTCTCCCGCGCCCTCAACGGGGTGTCCACCGTCGACCCCCAGCTGGTGAACCGGGTCCGCGAGGCCGTGCGGGAGCTGGGATACCAGCCGCACGGACCCGCCCGCAACCTGCGCCGCCGCCGCACCGACGTCCTCGGCCTCATCATCTCCGACGTGGAGAACCCGTTCTTCACCGCGATCGCGCGCGGCGTCGAGGACGTCGCCCGCGACGAGGGCTACTCGGTGGTGCTGTGCAACTCCGACGAGGACGCCGACAAGGAACGCCGCTACCTCGACGTCGCCGCCGCCGAGCGCATGGCGGGCGTGATCATCTCGCCCACCTCCGCCACCAGCCACAGCGGCGTCCCCACCGACGGCACCCCCGTGGTCGCCGTCGACCGCCCCCTGCCCGCGGGAAGCGGCGACTGCGTCCTGGTCGACACCCGCGAGGCCGCCAACGAGGCGACCGGGCACCTGCTGGGGCGCGGCTGGGGCCGCGTCGCGTGTCTCACCGGCCCCGAGGGGCTGGCCACCGCCGACGACCGCCTGGCGGGCTACCGCGACGCCCTGCGCGCCGCCGCCCTGCCCTTCGACCCCGCCCTGGTGCGCCGCGCCCCCTACCGCGCCGACGGCGCCCGCGAGGCCACCCGCGACCTGTGCGCGACACCCATCCCGCCCGACGGACTCCTCATCGCCAACAGCGCCATGGCCATCGGCGCCCTGGAAGCCTTGCGCGACAACGGCCTTCGCCCCGGACGCGACATCGGCGTGGTCGCCTTCGACGACGCGCCCTGGGCCACCCTGGTCGACCCGCCGCTCACCGTCGTCGCCCAACCCGCCTACGACCTGGGCACCACGGCCACCCGCCTCCTGTTGGCCCGCATCGCCGACCGCGCCCGCCCCTCCAGCACGACCATCCTCGGCGCCCGACTCATAGCCCGCGCCAGCTCCGCCGAGCGCTGAGAAGGCGCCCTCGAACGTCCGACCGTTCGAAGGCGCCCTCCCATGACTCAGGTCTCGAGCCCCGCGGCCGCCGCCGCGGCCTCGTCGACGACGACGGGGGTGTCGCTGTCGCCGTCCTCGACCCGCAGCGCGCCCGTCATGATCGCGACCACCTCGGACATCGAGTGGTCGGTCTTGTCGACCAGCGCGACGCGCTTGCCGAGGCGCTGGATGTGGATGCGGTCGGCGATCTCGAAGACGTGCGGCATGTTGTGGCTGATCAGGACCACGGCCAGGCCGCGGTCGCGGACCCGCCCGATGAGGTCCAGCACCTGGGCGGATTCCTTGACGCCCAGGGCCGCGGTGGGTTCGTCCATGATGACCACGTGCCGCGCCCACGCCGCCGCCCGGGCCACCGCGACGCCCTGACGCTGGCCGCCCGAGAGGTTCTCCACCGCCACTGACAGGCTCTGGATGCCGATCTGGAGCTCGCTCATGTGGCGGGCGGCCTCGGCGCGCATGC
The DNA here is from genome assembly GCF_035643755.1 of Stackebrandtia sp. Lineage (NCBI taxonomy): Bacteria > Bacillati > Actinomycetota > Actinomycetes > Glycomycetales > Glycomycetaceae > Stackebrandtia > Stackebrandtia sp. Next base: position 60,107 of record NZ_DASQPW010000282.1, read on the forward strand.
GCTTCTTGTCCAGCAGGCGCAGCGCGGTGCCCAGGGGTCCGTTGCGGCGGAGCTCGCGGCCCATGAACATGTTGGTGGCGATGTCGAGCGCGGGCGCCAGGGCCAGGTCCTGGTAGACGGTCTCGATGCCGTACGAGCGGGCGTCGGCGGGGGTGCGGAAGCGCACGGTCTCGCCGTCCATGGTGATCTCGCCCGCGTCGGGGGTGACGGCCCCCGACAGGGCTTTGATCAATGTGGACTTTCCCGCCCCGTTGTCGCCGATGACCGCCATGACCTCGCCGGGCAGCAGGTCGAAGTCGGCGCCGTCGAGGGCGGTGACGTGGCCGTAGCGTTTCTTAAGGCCGCGCGCGGACATCCGCGGTGCGTCGTCGTTCATCGGTTCCTCCTGCGGTAGATCTGGTCGAAGGTCACCGCGAGGATCACGAGGATGCCGGTGACGAGGATCTGGTAGATCGGCAGCACGCCCATCATCTGCAGGCCGCTGCGCACCACGCCGACGATCAGCACGCCCAGCAGGGTGCCCAGCACCGCGCCGCGCCCGCCGAACAGACTGGTGCCGCCCAGCACGACCGCCGTGATGGACTCCAGGTTCTCGGTCTGTCCCACCTTGGGGTCGCCGACTCCCGTGCGCGCCACCATGAGCAGCGCCGCGATGCCGTACACCAGGCCCGCCACCAGGTACACCGACTGGACGAGCCGCTGCACGGGCACGCCCGTCAGCCGGGTTCCCTCGAGGTTGTTGCCCGCGGCGTACACCCGGCGTCCCCAGCCGGTGTTGCTCAGGACGAACGCGAAGCCGATGAACAGCACCACCATGAGTATCGAGCCGTAGCTGATGCGGGCGTTGCCGAGCGGGAACGTCTCGCCCAGCCCCGTCAGCGTGGCGGGCACGCCCGTGATGGTGGCCTCGTTGGAGTAGATGTGGGTCAGCGCGTAGGCCACGTTGAGCATGCCGAGCGTGACGATGAACGGCGGCAGCTTCACCCGCGTGACGAGCATGCCGTTGGCCAGCCCGAACACGCCGCACGCCGCGACGCCCGCGACGATCGCCAGCACGGGCGGCAGCCCCGAGTCCACGGCGAGCTTCGTCATGACGATGCTGCC
>NZ_DASQPW010000283.1:0-57176 GCF_035643755.1 Stackebrandtia sp.
CCTGAACCCGACGCAGTCGGTGATCGGGCCGCCGACGTCCTGACCGAGGCGCAGGCAATCCACGTCGTCGATCCCGCGCGGCTCGTCCATACCAGCAGTATGACGACTCATGATCGCGCCGCCAAGTGTTCATTTAGTGAGACGACTGTCTTGTATGTCGGGACGATCGGTTAGCCTTCGCCGTGACCGAACCGGCAGGAGGCATCATGTCCGCGACCTACACCCACGGCTACCACCCCTCGGTGCTGCGCTCCCACACCTGGCGCACCGCCGAGAACTCCGCGGCGTACCTGCTGTCCCACCTCGAACCCGGAATGACCATTCTGGACGTCGGCTGCGGACCCGGCACCATCACCGCCGACCTGGCCGCCCGCGTCGCTCCCGGCCGGGTGATCGCCCTGGACGCCTCCGAGACCGTGCTGGCCAAGGCCCGCCGACACGCCGCCGAGGTCGGCGCCACCACCATCACCTTCACCACCGGCGACGTGCACGCTCTCGACCTCCCCGACGACAGTGTGGACGTCGTGCACGCGCATCAGGTGCTGCAGCACGTGTCCGACCCCGTGGCGGCGCTGCGCGAGATGCGCAGGGTGTGCCGCCCCGGCGGGATCGTCGCCGCCCGCGACGCCGACTACGCCGCCATGACCTGGTATCCCGAGGTGTCCGCATTGGACGAATGGCTGGAGCTGTACCGCGCGGTGGCGCGCGCCAACGGCGGCGAACCCGACGCCGGTCGCCGCCTCCTCGCCTGGGCCCACGCCGCGGGCCTCACCGACGTGACCCCCGGCACCTCCACCTGGTGCCACGCCACCGTCGCCGAGCGCGAACACTGGGGGACGATGTGGAGCGACCGCATCGTCGACTCCGCGATCGCCACCGACGCGGTGCGCTCGGGCCTGGCCGACGTCGAGACGCTGCGGCGCCTGTCCCGGGCCTGGCGCGACTGGGCCGCCGAGCCCGACGGCTGGTTCGCCATCCTGCACGGCGAGATCCTCTGCCGCGCCTGAACAGCGGCTACAGGGGCAGTTCCGGCCGCAGCACCGGCGGGTACCAGCCTGCCGGTGTCGCCGTGGGGGAACATCAGCGATCCCGCGCCCGCCGCGGCCAGGGCCGCCAGGCCGTGGCGCCGCTCGTGCGGGAACACCTCGAACAGGGTCGCGGTGGCGAAGGAGAGGGCCAGCGGCAGCACGCCATGCGGCGCCGCGACGGCGCGTGCGTCCACGATCGCGGCGTCGGCGGCGGGAAGCGATGCGCCCCAGCAGCATCGGCCAGCCGCGCCGCTGAGACGCGTCCCACTTGCCACGGCGCCCGCGGCGCGCGTATCGTCCAACCTAATTAATCCGACCAAAGTACTCAACAAACTAGGGTATGAGGGGAGCGGCCCGTGGTCACCTTCGTCCTCTTCGGCATCGTCGGCCTGGTCGCCCAGCTGATCGGCGGCGCCCTCGGCATGGGCCACGGCGTCATCTCCACGTCCCTGCTGCTGACCGTCGGCGTCGCCCCCGCCGCGGCCTCCGCCTCGGTCCACCTGGCCGAGATGGGCACCATGCTCACCTCGAGCGTCGCCCACTGGCGATACGGCAATGTGGACTGGAGGGTCGTGCTGCGGGTCGCGATCCCCGGTGCCGTCGGCGCCTTCGCCGGAGCCACCGTCCTGTCCTCCCTGCCCGCCCAGCAGGCCGCGCCCTGGATCAGCGCCATCCTCATCGTCATCGGCACCTGGCTGGTGGTCCGCTTCGTCAACCACCGCCACGACAACCCGCCGCCCCGCCCCCCGCTGCGCACCCGCTTCCTCGCCCCGCTCGGCCTGATCGCCGGCACCGTGGACGCCACGGGCGGCGGCGGCTGGGGACCCATCGCCACCTCCGCGATGCTGGTGTCGGGCCGCCTCGAGCCCCGCAAGGTGGTCGGCTCGGCCAGCGTCGCCAAGTTCATGGTCTCCACGGGCGCCAGCGCCGGCTTCCTTTTCGGCATGACCGATTCGGGCGTCGTGTGGCCCGTCGTCCTCGCCCTGCTGCTCGGCGGCCTGATCGCCGCCCCCTTCGCCGCCTGGCTGGTCCGCCGTCTCCCCACGTGGGTGCTCGGCGTCGCGGTCGGCGGACTCATCATCCTCATCAACGCCCGTACCGTCCTGGACGCCCTCGGCGCGCCGATCGCGATCTACGTCGCGACCTTCGCCGTCCTGCTCGCCGCCTGGTCGGTCGCGCTCACCGTCGCCATCCGCGTCCGCCGCGCCGAGCCCGCGCGGGTGTGATCGCCGGATAATCGCTGGGCCCGCCCGCGCACCGCGGGCTACGCTCCAACGATGACCGACTGGCAGGGCGTCATCGACGCCGACGCCGCCGTCCCCGACGGCACCCCGCTGACCGAGCTGGTCGCCGAGCTGTCGCGCGACCTGCGTTCGCCCGATCCCGTGCGCCGCGACCAGCACGCCTATTCGGTGCTGTCGCGGTGGATCTCGCGGGGCGTGCTCGACGCCGCCGCCATGCGGCGCCTGGGGGACGAGATGGCGACGCGCTTCGACGACCCCGAGATCCAGACCCGCACCTTCGCGCCGCTGATCCTGGCGGTCATCGTGTCGACCGGCGAGTTCGATCCACAGTGGCTGGAGGCGTTCACGACCTGGTACGTCACCGAGACCGACCTGCGCGGCCACGACGGCGACCTGGGCTGGCTGCACGCCGTGGCCCACGGCGCCGACCTGCTGGACGAGTTCGGCGCCCACCCGGCCGTCGATCCCGCCCCGCTGCTGGAGCTGGCCGCCCGCCGCATGCTGGCGCCCACCCCGCACGTGTGGCGGGACCAGGAGGACGATCGGCTCGCGTTCGCCCTCGCGCATACCCTGACCCGCACCGAGCTGTCGGCGGCCGACGCCACGGCATGGCTGGACGCGATCGCCGAGGACTTCGCCGCAGGCGTCCCCGGCCCCGTGCCGCCGTACGCCACCAACACGATGCGCACCCTGCGTTTGCTGTACATCGCGGTCGATCGGGGAGTGCGCCCCGACTATCGGGGCGACGCGGTCCACATCGGACACCGTGACGCGGTGAAGACGCGACTGGCCGAGGTCCTCGCCCTGGTCGCGCCGTTCGTCGGCTAGGTGAACAGGACGCTGAGGCTCTCGCGTTCGTGAATGCGCCGAATCGCCTCGGAGAACAACGGCGCCACCGACACCACCGACACCCGCGGCGACAGCTCCACCGGGCGGTTCTCCACGGTGTCGGTGCACCACAGCGTCTCGATCGCCGAGGCCTCCAGGCGCTGCATCGCCTTGTCGGTGAACACGCCGTGCGTCACCGCCGCCCGCACCGAGCGGGCGCCCTTGTCGATCAGCGTGTCGGCCACCTCGGCCAGGGTCCCCGCCGTGATGGTGAAGTCGTCCACGATGACCGCGTTGCGCCCGTCCACCTCGCCGATCAGATCGGCGACGCGGGCGTTTTCGGTGTGGTCGACGCGCTCCTTGTCGGCGATGGCCAGCGGCGCGCCCAGCCGCTTGGCGTACATCTTGGCCTTCTTGGCGAAGCCCGCGTCGGGCGACACGATCACCAGGTCGTCGAGCTTCTCGGCGGCGATGGCGTCGGTGAGCACCGGCATCCCGTACAGGTCGTCCACGGGCAACCCGAAGAAGCCCTGGATCTGGGGCGCGTGCAGATCGAGCGTCACCACCCGGTCGGCACCGGCGGCCTCGATGGACTGCGCGCAGACCCGCGCGCGGATCGACACCCGGGGCTCGTCCTTCTTGTCTCCCTTGGCATAGCTGAAGTACGGAATCAGCACCGTCACCGACGCCGCCGACGCCCGCTTCAGGGCGTCGATCCAAAACAACAGCTCCATGAAGTGGTCGTTGGCGGGGAACACCGTCGACTGCACCAGGTAGACGTGCCGTCCCCGGACGTTCTGGCCGACCTTGACGAACAGGTTCCCGTCCGAAAACTGCAACACCTCGCCCTCGCCGACGGGGATGTCGAGAATCTCGCAGATGGCTTTGGTCAAGATGGGGGAGGCCGAGCCTCCCAGGACCACTAGATCGTCGTCGCGCATGATCGTTCCTATGCATTCGCAGGCGGCGGGTTCGCGCTCGGTCGAAGCGCACGCGCGCCTCGCACAGCGGCTTGATCCTCTCATGCGGTTTTTCACGCGACATTCGCCTAGCCGACACCCAGAAGGCGTACGGAAAGTTCCACAATCCGGGAGTTAATGGTCACTAAGCGGACGCGGCTGGCATACTTCGCGCCATGACGTTCCGGCTGATTATTAGCCGCGGGCGCGCGGTACGAGCGGCGACATAGCCGCCACCACCGACGCGCCAGACCTTCCGTGCCCAGCACGGGGGGTCTTTTTCGTTGCCGAACCATTTCGCGAGGAGCCCACGTGACCACTCCACAATTCGACGAATTCCACGTTTTCGACACCACCCTGCGCGACGGCGCGCAGCGCGAGGGGATCAGCTACTCGGTGGCCGACAAGCTCGCCGTGGCCGCGCTCCTGGACGAGCTGGGGGTGGACTTCATCGAGGGCGGCTGGCCCGGCGCGCTGCCCTCCGACACCGAGTTCTTCGCCCGCGCCGCCGACGAACTGCGGCTGAAGAACGCCACCCTGGTGGCCTTCGGCGCCACCCGCAAGGCCGGGGTGGACGTGGCCGCCGACCCCCAGGTCGCGGCCCTGCTCGACTCGCGCGCGCCCGCCTGGTGCCTCGTCGCCAAGTCCGACGTGCGGCACGTGAGGCGGGCGCTGCGCACCACACCCGAGGAGAACCTCGCCATGGTGGCCGACACCGTCGCCTACGGAGTCAACTGTGGACGGCGGGTCTTCCTCGACTGCGAGCACTTCTTCGACGGCTTCCGCGCCGACCCCGACTACGCCACCTCCGTGGTGCGCCAAGGCTTCGACGCCGGGGCCGACGTCGTGGTGCTGTGCGACACCAACGGCGGCATGCTCCCGTCCGACATCACCGAGACCGTCACCGACCTGCGCCGCCGCCTCGGCGGCGAGCCCCGGCTGGGCATCCACTGCCAGGACGACACCGCCTGCGCCGTGGCCAACACCATCACCGCCGTGCAGGCGGGCGTGATGCACGTCCAGGGCACCGCCAACGGCTACGGCGAACGCCCGGGCAACGCCGACCTGTTCGCCGTCGTCGCCAACCTCGCCTGCAAGCTCGGCATGGACGTGCTGCCCGGCGACGGCCTCGCCCACATCACCCGCGTCGCCCACGCCATCGCCGAGATCGCCAACCTGGCGCCCGACACCCACCAGGCGTACGTCGGCAACGCCGCCTTCGCCCACAAGGCCGGGCTGCACGCCAGCGCCATCAAGGTCGACCCCGCCCTCTACAACCACATCGATCCCTCCCTTGTGGGCAATGACATGCGCATCCTGGTCACCGAGATGGCCGGGCGCGCCAGCATCGAGCTCAAGGCCCGCGAGCTCGGCCTCGACCTGGGCTCCCGCCCGGAGGCCCTGGGCCGGGTCACCAAGCGCGTCAAGGATCTCGAGGCCCGCGGCTGGAGCTTCGAGGCCGCCGACGCCTCCTTCGAGCTGCTGGTCCGCGATGAGCTGGCCGCGGGCGTCAAGCGCCACTTCCGCCTGGACAGCTACCGCGTGATCGTCGAACACCGCGCCGACGCCACGGTCGCCAGCGAGGCCACCGTCAAGGTGCGCGTCGGCGGCGAACGCGTCATCGCCACCGCCGAGGGCAACGGCCCCGTCAACGCCCTCGACAGCGCCCTGCGCGAGGCCCTCATCACCCACTACCCGCAGCTGAAGGCCGTGTCCCTTGCCGACTACAAGGTCCGGATCCTGGCGGGCAACCGCGGCACCGACGCCGTCACCCGCGTCCTGGTCGACACCACCGACGGCGCCCGGGAATGGACCACCGTCGGCGTGCACGACAACGTGGTCGAGGCCAGCTGGCACGCCCTGTCGGAGGCCCTGGCCTACCGTCTGGGCGGTTCGACTTCGTGATCGGGATCGCGGCCGGATATCGTTGACCGGATGAGTGGTTACGGTTCAGCGCGGGTGCGCGCCTCGGCAATGCCGTCCAAGCAGGTCTTCGCGCGCCAGAGACTGGTGGCGGGCCTGGTGGTGGGCCTGATCGGCCAGTTCGTGCTGGCCTTCATCCTCGGATTCGTGCTGGTATTCGGATTCAGCCTGGCGCTGCGGGTCACCGCCACCCTGATCGGCTGCGTCATCGCCACGCCGGCGGCGCTGTCGTTGGGTTTCGGGTGCATGTTGAAGGACGACGCCCGCTCGTTCGGGCTCGGCGTGGTGATCGGCGGGCTCGCGTCCACCGTCTTCATCGCGGTCCTGTTCTTCATCGTGTGAGCCGCAAGTTAGTCTTTCGTGCGTATCCGATCCTCGACGGGAGGCCGAGTATGCGCATCGCACGAATAGCCCATCCCCGCGGCATGTCCTTTGGTGTGGTGGAAGGCGACGGACCCGGCGCGACCGTGTCCGAGATCGACGGACACCCCTTCGGCGAGATCGCCACGACCGGCCAGAGCTGGTCGCTTGAGGACGTTCGCCTGATGGCGCCGATGCTGCCCAGCAAGGTGGTGTGCGTCGGACGCAACTACGCCGCGCACGCCGCCGAACAGGACGCGGCGGTGCCCACCGAGCCGCTGCTGTTCCTCAAGCCGTCCACCTCCGTGATCGGTCCGGGCGACGCGATCCGGATTCCCCCGCAGTCGCAGCGCGTGGACCACGAGGCCGAGCTGGCCATCGTGATCGGTACGCCGGGCGCCCGCCGGGTCACCGACCCGGACGAGGCCGCCGCGGCGATCTTCGGCTACACCTGCGCCAACGACGTCACCGCGCGCGATCTCCAGAAGTCCGACAACCAGTGGACCCGGGCCAAGGGCTTCGACTCGTTCTGTCCCCTGGGGCCCTGGATCGAGACCGAGGTGGACGTCGCCGACATCGAGGTGCGTTGCGAGGTCAACGCATCGGTGCGGCAGCTGGGGCGCACCAAGGACATGATCTTCTCGCCGCTGGCCGTGGTGTCCTATGTGTCCCACATCATGACGTTGCTGCCCGGCGACGTGATATTGACTGGAACCCCCGAGGGCATCGAACCTATGGTGGCGGGGGACACGGTGTCGGTCTCCATTGAACACATCGGCACCCTGACGAACACGGTGGTCAACCTTGACTGAGGTACGCACGCGCTTCTGCCCGTCCCCGACCGGGGTTCCGCACGTCGGCCTCGCCCGGACCTGCCTGTTCAGCTGGGCGTACGCGCGGCACACCGGCGGCACGTTCGTCTTCCGCATCGAGGACACCGACGCCGCCCGCGACTCCGAGGAGTCGTACGTCCAGCTGGTGGATGCGTTGGGCTGGTTGGGTTTCGACTGGGACGAGGGGCCCGACATCGGGGGGCCGTACGGGCCGTACCGCCAGAGCCAGCGCCTGGACATCTACGCCGACGTGATGCGCAGGCTCGTTGAGGGCGGCCACGTCTACGAGGCGTTCTCCACGCCCGCCGAGGTGGAGCAGCGGCACCGCACGGCGGGGCGCGACCCGAAGCTCGGTTACGACAACTTCGACCGCGACCTCACCGACGAGCGGAAGGCGGCCCACCGCGCCGAGGGGCGCGAACCCGTGCTGCGGCTGCGGATGCCCGCCGAGCCGATCACCTTCCACGACGCGGTGCGCGGCGAGGTCACCTACCAGCCCGGCACGGTCCCCGACTTCGTGATCGCCCGCGCCGACGGCTCGCCGCTGTACACGCTGACCAATCCCGTCGACGACGCGATGATGCGCGTGACCCACGTGGTGCGCGGCGAGGACCTGTTGTCGTCCACGCCGCGGCAGGTCGCGATGTACCGCGCGCTGATGGACATCGGTGTGGCCGAATGGATTCCCGAGTTCGCTCACGCCCCGCTGGTGGTGGACGAGCGCAAGAAGAAGATGTCCAAGCGCGACCCGCGCTCGGACCTGTTGGCGTACCGGGACAAGGGATACCTGCCCGAGGCGATCGTGAACTACGTCGGCACGCTGGGCTGGTCGATCGCCGCCGACCGCGACGTGTTCAGTCCACAGGAGATGGTGGCGGCCTTCGACCTGGCCGACGTCAACTCCAATCCCGCGCACTTCGACGAGAAGAAGCTCGACGCGATCAACGCCACGCACATTCGCCAGCTGTCCACACAGGACCTGGTCGCCCGCCTGCTGCCGTTCCTTCAGGACCGCGGGCTGCTTCCCGAAAAGCCCACCGACGACCAGCTGCGGGTCCTCAACACCGCCGCCCCGTTGGTGCAGGAGCGCACGGGCACCCTGGTGCAGGGCGCGGAGATGCTGCGGTTCCTGTACGCGGGGGAGGACTTCGAGCTGGACGAGGCCAGCGCCGCCAAGACGCTGAAGGGCGACGCGGGCGCGGTGCTGGACGCCTCGGTGGAGGCGCTGTCGAAGCTGGACGACTGGTCGACCGACGCCATCGAGGCGGCCCTGAAGGCCAAGCTGGTGGACGAGCTGGAGATCAAGCCGCGCAAGGCCTTCGCTCCGCTGCGGGTCGCCGCCACGGGCAAGACGGTGTCGCCGCCGCTGTACGAATCGATGGAGCTGCTGGGCCGCGACATCACGCTGGAACGCTTGCGCGCGGCGCGTTCCCGCGTCGCCTAGCCGAAGGCGCGGGCGAGCCCGACTCCCTCCCGTCGCCGCCTGGCGGGTTGATGACGTCGTGCGGCGGTTGTCCCCGGCGGCGGGGTGGCGGACCGTGCCGTGGGCGGGTCGGCGACGACGGTGGATGGCACCGCCGCGCCGTGTGTAAGGTATTGGCTGTCTTTCACTCATTACGATGCCGACGGCTGGCTCGGCACCCCGACGAAGGCGGCAGCAATGGAATACCGCAACCTCGGCCGCAGCGGCCTCAAGATCAGCGCGATCACCTACGGCAACTGGCTTCCCGGCGGCGACCCGAAGGCGGCCAAGGAATGCGTGGCCGCGGCCCTGGACGCCGGCGTCAACAGCTTCGACACCGCCGACATCTACGGCAGGCCCGACTTCGGCGCCGGCGAAAGGGTTCTCGGCGAGGCGCTGGCGGGGGTGCGCCGCGAGTCCGTGGTGATCGGCACCAAGGTGTGCCTGCCCGTCGGCGACGGCCCCAACGACCGCGGCCTGTCGCGCAAGCACATCACCGAAAGCTGCCACGCCTCGCTGCGCCGCCTCGGCACCGACCACATCGACCTGTACCAGGCGCACCGCTTCGACGCCGACACCCCGTTGGAGGAGACCATGGTCGCGTTCGCCGACCTGGTCCACCAGGGACACGTCGGCTACATCGGCGTCTCCGAGTGGACGGCGCCGCGGATTCGCGTCGCCGCCGCGCTGGCCACCGAGCTGCGGATTCCCCTGGTGTCCAACCAACCCCAGTACTCGATGCTGTGGCGCATCATCGAACCCCAGGTGGTGCCCGCGTGCGAGGAGCTCGGGCTGAGCCAGATCGTGTTCTCCCCGCTGGCGCAGGGCGTCCTGACGGGCAAGTACCCGCCCGGACGGCCCGCCCCGACCGACACCCGCGCGGGCTCGGAACGCGGCGCCGACTTCGTCGGGCGCTACATGTCGGAGGCGGTGCTGTCCGCCGTGCAGCGGTTGCGTCCCATCGCCGAGGAGCTCGGCACCAACCTCGCCCGCCTCGCGCTGGCCTGGGTGCTGGGTCGGCCCAATGTGGCCTCGGCGGTGATGGGCGCGTCCCGCCCCGACCAGATCCGCGACAACGTCGCCGCCCTCGAACTGTCGCTGGACGACGAGGTGTGCAAGCGGATCGACGAGGCGCTTGTCGACCCCGGGCACGGCGACCTGGTGGAGCGCGACGCGGACAAGACCGCGCGGATGTTCGACGTGATGCCCGCCTGGCGCCGCTAAGACGCCCGGTGCGATGAGGCCGCGGGCGCGCGCGGCCGCCGACAGGGCGGTGCCGTCGCCGGTCCACTCGTAGACGTCCAGCGCGGTGTCGGCGAACTTGATGACGTGCGCGTCCGCGTGCTCCGCGGCCGCCGCGAACACGTCGGCAGCCGTGGTCTCCTCGGGCGCCGGGGATGGCGTGGGTTCGGTGGGGGCGTACGCCGCGGTGACGGCGGCGGTGGCGGCCCAGGCCGCCGTGAGGCTGTCGATCCACTGCTCGCGCGGCAGGGACGGCAGCACCCGCAGCACCGCGTTGGGGGCCGTGGCCGAGTGCACCAGCATGATCCCGTTGCCGTGTCCGTGGGTGAGGTAGCGGCGGGTGGCGGCGGTGACGATCTCGGTGAGCCGCAGGCGGGCCTGCTCCGCATCGGCCGCCGGGCGCAGCGCCGACAGCGTGGTGGTCCAGCCCGGCAGGTCGGCCAGCTGCCCGAGCCGATCGCCGATGCCGCCCTCCTGCCGCGGGATCACCGGCGCGTCTTCGAGAACGGCCGCGGCCCCGCCCGCGCCGCTCGGCGCGGCGAGGTGCGGAACGGTCTGCCAGCGGGCGGCCCAATAGGACAGTGCCTGCGCCAGCTCCTCGAGGCGCCCGGGGGCGGCGCCCTCCTCGCGCAGGGCGCGCACGGCATGGCCCACCCGGATCACGCCGTGGGTGGCCCCTGCGGCGATGCCGGGCATCAGGCGCGGCCACCAGGCGGCCAGCACCTCGGTCCAGTCCGCCTCGGCGAGCTCCCGGCGGAACCACTGTGGCCAGTCGCCCACCCGGCGGTGGTCGCCGAGCGCCTCGCGCCAGTTGTCGCGATCGATCGGGTTGAGCCCGCGCGGCTGGTCGTCCAGCAGCGGCTCGTACACGTCGAGCCAGTGGTGGATCGCGTCGGAGCGGCCATGCCGCGCAAGGGATTCCACCGCCATCGGGCCGTGGTTGGTGAGCCACCCGTCCGGGCGCTCGGGCCCGAATCGGTGCAGTCGTTCGTACGCCTCGTCCAGAATTTCGTTCATGGACCTCAATATAGTCTTTATTCTATATAGTGCAAGTGCTATATAGAGGAGATACTATGAATCTCGTGACTGACGAGATCAAGGTCCTCAAGGCGCTCGCGCACCCGGTCAGGCTGGACATCCTGCGGCGGCTGGCCGCCGAGCCGGACATCTGCGCCTGCGACTTCACCGACTACTTCGCGGTCTCGCAACCCACCGTGTCGGCCCACCTGCGCACGCTGCGCGAGGCCGGGCTGGTCTCCAGCCGCCGGGACGGCAACACCATCTGCTATTCGCTGGTGCCCGGCGCCGTTCGCCGGCTCGCCGACACCCTGGTGGATCTCGCCGAGCCGGCCCCCCGCCCGGCGCGCCTCTGAGACGCGGCCTCAGACGTTCAACGCGATCGCGGTGCTGTAGGGCCGCAACGGATCCCTGATGGCGCCGTGCAGCGTCCCCGCCTTGTTCGGGGTGGCGCCCGAATGCGTCAGCGTGTACGCGGCCACGACGCCGATCGCGAACTCGCGGGTGCAGCCGTTGCCGGTGCGCACGGGTGCCTGAAGCCAGCGGCTGACCTTCAGATGATGCGTGCTGCCCTGATAGATCGACACCTTGTCGACGGCGGTGACCGCCGACGCGCACGCCTGGTGCCTGGCGTTCAACTGGGTGATCCTCAGCGTTGTCTTGAGCACCAACGGGTCCATGCCCGCGATGCCCTCGACGCCCGCGGTGGCCTGGCTGCCGTGGAACACGTTGATCCGGGTGGCGGACTTCGACGCCGTCCAGGTGTGCGACAGGATGGTGGCCGTGTCCTCGCGCTTGGCGGTCTTCGGGTCGTCCTTGCGCACGACGGCGTCGGAGCCCTGGTACCACTCGGCGCCGCCGGTCTCGGTTTTACCCGCCACCCTCAGATACGTGTCGGACGATCCCGTCACCGGCAACAGGCTCCGCTTCGGACCCACGGTGTACTTGCCGATCGCCCACTGTATACACGTGTAGGTGCCGTCCGCCGGCGGCGTGAACAGCCACACCGAGCTGACGGCGCGCCTTCCCGATCCCTCGTGGTTGCGGGAACTCAGCGCCGAGCGCCCCGGGTAGGCCGCGTCCGGCGACGGGGTCCTGGTGGAGCAGGTGATCCAGGTGGACATCAACATGTCGCGTCGGTCGCCGTCGTGTGCGGGGTCGATGAACCGCATCGTCGCGGTGAACTTCCCGGCGATCAGCCGCGGCCGGCCGGCCTTCATCGCCACGTCGTCCAGCCGCAGCAACGGCTTCGCCGAGGCGCTGGACGGAAGCTCCTTGGTGATCGGTGTGGTGGCGGTCTGGTCGGCGGTGTTGTCGCCCGAGGCGGCCCAGGCCACCGCCGAGGCGGTGCCGAGCGCGAGGGTCAGGGTGACGACGAGGGCGGTGCGAGGAATGCGCATGTGTCTGCTTTCACGACCGGAAATGAGTCACCGCAAGGTATCCGGCCGCGCGCACACGCCCCGCACATCGCGCGCATACGCTCAGCCGAAGGTGACGTGGCGGGTCCACAGCTCCAGCAGCGCGGTGTCGCCCGTGACCTCGATGGCCGACTCCTCGATCGACCTGCGCTGGTAGATGCGCAGCAGCAGGTCGGTCACGGGTCCCCGCAGGCGCACCGCCGCGTCGCCGGGGCCGCGCCGCCACGTGATGAGATCGCCCGTGAGATCGAGGAACCAGGACGCGTCGGTGTCGGTGGCGTCGAAGGCGATGGTGCGCCCCGGGCCCAGCAGCTCGCGCCTGGCCGGGTTGATCGCGAAGTGCAGCGGCACGACGTCCAGGTCCATCCATTCGTCGATGCCCTCGACCGCGGCCTCGGCGGACGCGACGAACGGCGTGCCCGCCGCCAGGGTCGCGTCGGCCCGATGCATCAGCGTCTCGTTGGCGAAGCGGCGGGCCAGGAAGGCGGCGGTCTTGTCGTCGAAGGGACCCCACGCGGGGGAGCCGGGGCCCGCCTCCAGCAGGGTGTCGGCGTAGCGGCGCGCGCCCCGCATGAGCCAGTCCAGCGGCGGCGGGGTCGAGTCGTCGCCGTCCAGCTTGCGCAGCTTGTCGTCGGGCAGCATCTCGACGGAGCGGGTGCGCACCGTCTCCTCGGCCCAACGGTGCCCGAACCCGATGTGCCGCAACAGCATCCCCAGTGTCCAGTCGGGACAGGAGGGGACGGGCGCGCGCAGGTCGGCCCCCGACACGTCGTGGGTGAGCAGCTCGGTCTGATGGACGATCTCGATGCAGTGGCGGTTGAAATCCATCGACTCCTCCGTGAATTCGGGCGATAGGGAATTATGGCCGCCCTGGACCGCAAGATCAATCGGTCATGTGCAGCGCGTTCTTCACGAACCCCAGCTCCAACAGCATGAGATTCTCCGCCACGTCGGCCCGCGATCCCGCCATATGGGTGATTCCCGACAGCGGCAGCACCGAGTGCGCGCGACCCGCCGCCGTCAGCGCCGCCGACAGCCGCAGGGTGTGCGCGACGACCACGTTGTCGTCGGCCAGGCCGTGCACCAGCAGCAGCGGGCGCCGCAGCCGCGGCGCGTCGTCGATGAGGCCCGCGCGCCGGTACGCCTCGGGCTGGTCGTCGGGGTGGCCGAGAAACCGCTCCATCCAATGGGTGTCGTACATGGCCATGTCGGTCACGGGCGCCCCCGCGACCGCGACGTGGAACACCTCGGGCTCGCGCAGCACCGCCATCGCCGCCAGGGTGCCGCCGTAGGACCAGCCGCGAATGCCGACGCGGCCCAGATCGATGTCGTCGGGGTAGCGCTCGGCGACCGCGTGCAGCCCGTCCACCTGGTCGGGCAGGGACAGGGACTTGTTCATGCCGTGGATGGCGCGCTCCCAGGCGGGGCCGCGCCCGGGTGTGCCGCGACCGTCCACTATCACCACGGCGAAGCCCTGGTCGGCGAACCACTGCGCGGGAAGGTAGCCCGCTCCCGCGGCCAGCACCTTCTGCCCGGCGGGCCCGCCGTACGGGTCCATCAGCACGGGCAGGCGGCGGCTGCCGGGCCGGTGCCCCGTGGGGAACAGCACGGCGGTGCGCAGGTCGCGCTCTCCGCCGCGCCGCAGGGTGACGCGGGGCCGGACCACGGGGGCCTCGGCGTGCGAGGCGAGGGGGATCTCGGGTTGCCCCTCGCAGTGGATCGCGACCCGCTGGATGTGCGATTCGTCCGATATGGACGTGACGACGGTCGTGCCGTCGACGCGTTGGGCCGACAGCACCAGCGGCTGGCCGGACAACCGCCGCGGGCCCTCGCCGGGCGCGTACGACCACAGCCCGATCTCGGTGGGCTCGGTCGAGGCGGTGAACGTCACGGACTCGCCGTCCACGCCCCACACCCGACGCAGCTGAAGGCCCGGCGGCGTCACGGCCTCCCCGTCCACCACCAGCCTGCGGGTGTCGTCGGCGTCCACCGTCCACACGAGAGCGCCCGAGGCGGTGAGCGCGGGCAGCCCGGGAACGATCGCGGTCCAGTGCTCGTCGGTGTTCTCGCATCGCGTCGCGGTGGCGCCGGTGGCGGCGTCGACGTCCAGCACCCGAAGCGTGCGCTGGTCGCGGGACTGCACCGCGATCACCAGACCGGAGCCGCCCCAGACCGCCCCGGTGAGGTATTCGAATGCCTCGCGGTCCCACGTCACGGGGACGCGCCGGCCGTCCACCCCGATGATCTCCAGGGTCACGATCGCGTTCGCGGTGCCCGCCATCGGGTACGCCACCTCGCGCGGCTTCGACTCGGGGTTCGCGGGATCGGATATGTGCCAACGCCTCACCGGGGTGTTGTCCACACGCGACACCAGCAGCGCCGCGCCGTCGGGCGCCCACCAGTACCCCTCGTACCGCGACATCGACTCGCCCGCGACGTGCTCGGGCAGGCCGTAGGTGACCTCGGCGCCCTCGGGCTCCGCCAGCGCCCGATCGCCGCTGCCGTCGGCGCCGATCACCCGCAGCGCGCCCCGGCTCACGTACGCCACCGTCTCGCCGCTGGCGTCGATGCGCGGCTGCTCCGCGGGGGCCGCGACGGGCAGCTCCGCGGCCTGACCACTGTGGAGGTCCGCCAGCCACAGCCGCCCCGACAGCGCGAACACCGCGCGGGATACGGCGCCGTCGGTGGAGTAAGCGGTGATGCCCGCGGCGGTCTCGCGCGTGCGCTCCCGCCGCACCCGCTCGGGCTCCGACAGCTCCTCGTCGGCGCCCTCCAGATCGCCCGGGTCCACCAGCAGCCGTTCGCCGCCGTCGTGAACCCACAGGCAGTTCACCGGGTCCCGCCCGCCCCGCGAGCGCAGGAACACGATGCGCTGCCCGCCCGGAGCGATGGTGAAGTCGCGCGGACGACCCAGGCTGAAACGATGGGTGAGGGCGAGCTGGCGGGGCAGACTGATGGTCACGGCGGGTCCTTCCGTCAGGGCGGCGAACGGCCAATGAAACCATCGCGCCGCGGTATCCGCCAGCCGCATCGACCACGGCGGAACGCCCAACATCGCTCATGCGGCGCGAGACATCGACATCAGGCTCGCCGCCAGAACCGCCGCCGGTCGGACAGGATCTGGCGCACCACGTTGCGTCCCGGGACGCCGGTGACCCCGCCGCCGCCGTGGGTGGACGAACCCGCCTGATAGAGCCCGCGGATCGGGGTGCGCAGGTCGGCGTACCCCGCGGCGGGGCGGGCGTGGAACAGCTGCCCGGGCGTCAGTTCGCCGTGGAAGATGTTGCCGCCCACCAGGCCGTACTCGTTCTCCATCTGGTGTGGACCGATCACCTGGAAGTCGATGATGGAGTCGGTGAAGCCGGGAGCCACCGCCTCCATGCGCGCCACCGCGCGGTTGGCGTAGTCGTCCAGCTCCTCCTGGTCCGGGTCCGACGACCAGGTGTGCGGCACCCACTGGGTGAACATCGACACCACGTGATGTCCTTCGGGGGCAAGGGAATCGTCGAAGACACTGGGGATGCACACGTCGGCGAACGGCATCTGGGCGGCCTTGCCCGACACCGCCTGCTGGTAGGCGTCCTCGATGTGGTCCAGCGACTCCGCCAGCACGATCGTTCCACCGTGGACCCACGGGTCGAACTCGGGATGCGAGGCGAAGGTCGGCAGCTTGTCGACCGCCAGGTTGATCTTCACCGTGCCGCTGCGGGTCTTGAAGCGCTGGATGTCGGCGACGAAGTCCTCGGGCAGCTCGTCGCGATCGATCAGCTTCAGAAACGAGATCTTCGGGTGCGCCGTGGTCACGACGATCGGCGCGTGCAGCTCGTCGCCGTTGTCCAGGGTGATCCCCGTGGCGCGTCCATGGGAGACGTTGATGCGCGATACCGGTGCGGCCGTGCGGATCGCCGCGCCGTTTTCGCGCGCCGCCCGCGACAGCGCCCGCGTCACCCCGCCCATGCCGCCGCGCGGGAAGCCCCACGAGCCCGTCACGCCGTCGCCGATGTCGCCGACGTGGTGGTGAAGCATCACGTACGCCGTGCCCGCCGAGCGCGGGCCCGCCCAGGTGCCGATGCAGCCCGACACCGACAACAGCCCGCGCATCGCGTCGGACTCGAAGCGGTCCTCCACCAGGTCGGCGATGCTGTCGGTCATCATGCGCGTGATGTCCACGGCGTCGCGCACCCCCACGCCCCGCAGCTGGCGCGCCAGGCCCGCCGCGCGGGCCAGCTCGGCGGGCCGCTTCGAGCCGAGCTTGGGCGGGATGCGTTCCAGAAGCGGCGCCAGCAGCCCGCCCAGGTGGTTCATCCACCCGTCCCACTCCTCGTAGGCGTCGGCGTCGCGGGCGGAGAACTTCGCGATGTTGTCGTGCCGCTCGCCCGGGTCGTCGGCCAGCGCGAGATAGCCGCCGTCGGCGCGGGGCGCGAAGTACGGCCCCTGCGGGTAGACGTGGTAGCCATGCTTCTTGAGGTCGAGGTCGGCGACCAGCTGCGGCGACATCAGGCTCACCACATAGGACAGACTGGTGACGGTGTACGACGGCCCGAAGGGGTGCTCGCTGACGGCCGCGCCGCCCACCACCTCGCGCGCCTCGCAGACGCACACCTTCAACCCGGCCTTGCCCAGGTAGGCGGCGGCCACCAGGCCGTTGTGCCCTCCGCCGACCACGATCACGTCATAGTTGCCGTCCATGGCGAGGGCTCCTATCGATCGATGTAACTGCATTATGCCGGTTGGGACCGACCCGATGGGAAATCGCGCGCGCATTCCACGACCCGCCGATATGGTCGGCGCATGTCGCTGATCTACCCGCCGAAGCCGCGCCCCGGCGACCGCGTCGCGGTGGTCTCGCCCGGCTCCGGCCTGCCGGGGATCCTCCCGCTGCCCTACGAGCGGGGATTGAGGCGGCTGCGCGAGGAGTTCGAGCTGGAGCCGGTGGAGTACCCCACCACCCGCAAGATGGGCTCCACCCCGGCCGAGCGGGCCGCCGACCTGCACGCGGCCTTCTCGGACGACTCGATCGCCGCGGTGATCGCCAGCATCGGCGGCGACGACCAGATCACCGTCCTCAAGCACCTGGACGCGGAGCTGCTGCGCGCCAACCCGAAGCCGTTCATGGGGTACAGCGACAACACGAACGTGCTGGCCTTCCTGTCCTCATTGGGCATCGTCGGCTATCACGGCCCGGCGATCATGACGGACTTCGGGCGCGGCGGCGCCATGCACCCGTTGACCGTCGACTCCGCCCGCGCGGCGCTGTTCACCTCGGGGGACTACCGACTCGCCGCGCCCGACGGCTTCACCGACATCGACCGCGACTGGAACGACCCCGCCAACCTCGAGACCGAACCGCCCATGATGGACGCCCACGGCTGGCGGTGGCACCACCCGTCGTCGGTGGTGACGGGCCGCTCCTGGGGCGGCTGCCTGGAGATCGTGGCCTGGCTGCTGGCGTCCGATCGTTGCGTCCCCACTCTGGACGAACTCGACGGCGCGGTTCTGTTCTTCGAGACCAGCGAGGAACTCCCGCCCGCCGAGGAGGTGTACCGGACCCTGCGCTGCGTCGGCGAGCGCGGCATCCTGGGACGCTGCGGCGCCCTGCTGATGGGGCGCCCCAAGGCGTGGAACTTCGAACACCCCAACGACGACCGGCAGCGCGCCGCCCACGTCACCGCGCAACGCGAGGCCGTGCTGCGCGCCATGGGGGAGTACGCCCCCGACACCGCGATCGTCCTCGATGTCGACTTCGGACACACCGATCCGATGGTGACGGTGCCGTACGGCGGACAGGTGACGGTGGACGGTCCCGCGCGCTCCATCACGGTGCGCTACTAGGGGATCAGCACCACCTTGCCGACGGTGCGGTGCGCCTCCAGGGCCCGGTGCGCAGCGGCGGCCTCGGCCAGGGGGAAGCTGGTCGTCGCGGGGCGGAGCCGCCCCCGGGCCAGGGCGTCGAGCGATTTTTCCTCCAGGCTGCGGACCCCGCCGGGGCGGTTCAGCATGAACGGCCCCAGGGGGCTGTCGATGGACACCCGGTGCTCGGCCAGTTCGGCGGCCGACGGCTCGCTCCCCGCGTCGAAGCCGCCGCCGTACACCACCAGCCGCCCGCCCTCGGCCAGCAGGTCGTACACCCCCTGGGCGACCGCGCCGCCCCGCCCGCCCAACAGGCCCACGGTGATCCGCCTGCCGTCCAGCGCCCGCCACAGCTCGTCCGTCCACAGTGCCTTCGTGTAGTCGACGGCGATGTCGGCGCCGTTGGCGCGCGCCGCCGCCACCTTGTCGGGCCCGCCCGCCGCGCCGATCACGGTGCAGCCCAGGGCCTTGGCGTACTGGACGATCAGCGTCCCGATACCGCCGGACGCCCCGGTCACCGCCACCACGTCGTCGGCGGTCAACGCGGCCATCTCCAGCACGCCCATGGTGGTGCGGCCGGTGCCGATCATCGCCACGGCCCGCTCGAACCCCACCCCCTCGGGCACCACGTGCACCGCCTCGGCGTCGCGCACCGCCAGCTCGGCGTACCCGCCGGGCGCCATTCCCAGGTGGGTGACGACCCGGGTGCCCAGCCAGCCGGTCGCGACCCCGGCGCCCACCGACTCCACCACCCCGGCCACCTCGCGCCCGGGGATCGTCGGCAGCTCGGGCGGCTTCATCACCGCGCCGTCGTACGCCCCGGCCCGCAACACGGTGTCGATCAGGTGCACCCCGGCCGCGGCGACCTTGACGCGCAGCTGCCCGGGGCCGGGTCGCGGGTCGTCCACGGTCTCGTAGCGCAGATTGTCGGCGGGTCCGAACTGGTGAAGCCGAATGGCTCGCATGCGTACTCCCATCGCTGAGGTCTGTCGCGAGTCTCCAACTTCAACCACGGTTGAAGTCAAGCCCTGGTGGCCGACGCCACCGCCGCGTGCGAGAATCCGCGCGTGACCGACGATTCGCCCGTCTTCAGCCCGACCCGCTCCGCCACCGCGAACCTGCTGTTCGTCTCCGGCCAGCTGCCGATCGACGCCGACGGCCGAGTCCCCGACGACATCGACGCCCAGACCCGGCTCGTCCTGGCCAACATCGCCACCCACCTGGACGCCCACGGCCTCGACTTCGGCGCCGTGGTCAAGGTGACCTACTTCCTGCGCGACATCGGCGACCTCGAGGCGGTGCGCGCCGTCCTGCGCGAGGTGCTGCCGCGACCGCGCCCCGCGGCATCCCTTGTGGAGGTCAGCGCCCTGGTGAACCCGAAGTGCCGCCTGGAGATCGACGCGATCGCCCAGCTCGGCGGCTCAGGCCCGATGCTCGCGCGCGAGCTCCCGTAGCTCGCTGGGCAGGGCATCGGCCGCCGACAGGCGCGGCAGCAGCGCGTGGTCGTGTATCGCCCGAAACGTCAGCGCGACGCTCACGTCATGGTCGGGCCGCGAGATCACCTCGACCCGGTCCCCGGCGGAGATGTCGCCGGGCTCCACCACCCGCAGGTACGCGCCCGCGCGGCGCTCGGCGGTGAAGGTCTTCAGCCAGCCCCTCTCGGCGATCCAGCCCCGAAACGTTCCACAGGGGATTCGCGGGCACGACACCTCCAACACCACTGTGGACCCGATGCGCCAGCGCTCGCCGATCAGCGCGCCGTTGACGTCCAGCCCGCGGGTGGTGAGGTTCTCCCCGAACACCCCGCACGGCAGGGCACGGCCCAGCCTCGTCTCCCAGTAGTCGAGGTCCTCGCGCGCGTACGCGTACACCGCCTGATCGTCACCGCCGTGGTGCTTGACGTCGTACACCCGATCGCCCGCCAGCCCCACGGCGCCGGTGCCCTTGGGGCCGGGCGCGGTCACCGCGATCGGCCCGTCCGCCGGACGCTTGTCGATGCCGGTGAGCTGGGGGTCGCGCTTCCACGGATTCTGTCGCGGAACACCGACATTGACCGAAAGCAGCTCCATGGGGCGAATGTAGTGGCGTCGCGGGCGTGGTGCGACTTTATTTAGGACAGTAAGATGGCCCGACTTCCCGAAACGTGAGAGAGGCCACCCATGTCGCAACAGCCACCCCAGGGATGGGTGATGCCCGCTCGCGTCGGGACGACCGTGGGGCGCCTCAACCGTTCGGGGCGCGGGTTCAAGATCGCCGGGGCGATCATCGCGGTCTTCGTCCTGTTCATCATGCCGTACATGGCCCTGACCAACGACGAGTCCGGCAACCGCACGACGTGGGACGTGATCTGGTACGTCGTCCTGGGCTACGTCTGCGGGCTGCCGCTGTTCGCGGGGGTGCCGTGGATGGTGGGCTTCACCCAGTCGCGCCAGGCCAACGAGCAGCTCGTCCTCAACGGTACACAGTTGACGGTCGTGGGCCTGATTCGCAGCCGCCCCAACGTCTTCGACCTCTCGCGGGCCCGGGTGCGGGTCGAGCTCATCGGCGGGCGGCGCACCGACAGCATGACCGCCGAGCTCGCCCAGGGCAAGCGGATCGCGGTGGAGCGGCGGGAGGCCCAGATCGGGCGCGGTCCCCTGG
The DNA here is from genome assembly GCF_035643755.1 of Stackebrandtia sp. Lineage (NCBI taxonomy): Bacteria > Bacillati > Actinomycetota > Actinomycetes > Glycomycetales > Glycomycetaceae > Stackebrandtia > Stackebrandtia sp. The sequence continues at coordinate 20,805 of NZ_DASQPW010000283.1, forward strand.
CCGGGGCCGGCAGGCGGCTGCCGCAGAGCTACTTCGTCCCCTTCCACCCGGTGCTGGTGTTCTACCGCGAGGCCGACGACTTCGCGATTCCGGTGGAGCTGTGCGACGTGGCCAGCCGGGCGATGCGGGACCCGCGCGAGACCATGGCGATCGCCGAGGCGATGCGCTTCAACGCCGACCCGGTGGTGCAGCACACCGCCGGCCAGCTGCGCACCATCGCGCGCTGGCGCCAGCTGCCGCACATCACCGCCGCCCGCGCCGACGCGGTGCCCGCCACGCCCGCCGACTACCCGTACGACGCCCCGCCGATCCCCACCCCGGTGCAGGGCGGCGAACCCGCGCCGGAGATCCAGTTCGAGGCGCCGCCAGTACCATGACCCGGTGATCGAGTGGGCGAGTCTGCGGGCCGAGCGAGTGCTCGCCGAGGACGCGGCGATCCTGGCGCTGAACAAGCCCGCCGGGGTGTCCGTCACCGGTGAGCGGCACGACACCGACCTGGTGCGGATGGCCGCCGAGGCCGGGGAGACGCTGTATCCGGTGCACCGCATCGACAAGGCCACCTCCGGTCTCGTCCTGTTCGCCAAGGACCTCGCCGCCCACGGCGGGCTCACCCGCCAGTTCAACAAGCGCACCGTCGACAAGCGCTACCTCGCGGTGGTGACCGGCGACGTCCCCGAGCGCGGCGCCATCGAGCTGCCGTTGAGCACCGGACGCAAGAACCGGGTGCGGGTGGCGGCGCCCCGCGAGGCGATCGCCGCCACCGGCGACCGCTGGGGCGTCCCCGCGTCGCAGGTGTTCACCCACGTCAAGACCTACCCCTCGCTCACCGAGTTCGAAACGGTGTGGACGGACGGGGCCCGCGCGCTCCTGGCGGTGCGCCCGGTGACCGGCCGCCGCCACCAGATCCGCGTCCACCTGGCCTGGATCGGTTTCGCCGTCGTCGGCGACCCGCTGTTCGACAAGCACTCCACACAAAGGACGCTGCTGCATTCCTGGCGGCTGTCCGTCGACGCGGCCTGGCGCGACGACGAGCGCCTCGCCCTCGAGGCCGAGCCCGGCGCCGACTTCCTGTCCGCCATCGGCGACTTCGACCCGAAGGCATTGGCGGACCTCTAAACCCCGGGCGCCCCGCGCCCGCGTGATCCACACTGGTGTCATGTCGAGCGCGCGCGAGTTCTATGACCGGTTGGCCGACGACTACGACCGCATCTTCCCCGACTGGGACGCGTCCATGCGGTACCAGGCGTCGGTGCTGGACCGCCTGATCGCCGCGCCCGGGTCCACCATTTTGGACTGCTCGTGCGGCATCGGCACCCAGGCCATCGGCCTGGCCGCCCTGGGCCACCGCGTCACCGGCACCGACATCAGCCCGCTGGCCGTCGCCCGCGCCCGCCGCGAGGCCGCCGCCCGCTCGCTCACCCTGCCCGCCGCAGCCGCCGACATGCGCGCCCTCCCCTTCGCGGCGTCCACATTCGACGTCGTGCTGTGCGCCGACAACTCCCTGGCCCACCTGCTGACGCCCGACGACGTGGTGACGGCGCTCGGCCAGATGCGCCGCGTCCTGGCCCCCGGCGGCCTGCTCGTCCTCACCCGCCGCGACTACGACCCCGACCGCGCCGACCACCCGCGCTTCAGCCCGCCCCAGGTCTCCGACCGCGACGGCCGCCGCTCGATCACCTTCCAGCTGTGGCACTGGCACGACGACGGCGCGCACTACGACGTCGAGCACTTCCAGCTCCACGGCGACGCCGACCGATGGCGCACCGAATGCCGCCGCACCACCTCCTGGGCCCTGACCCGGGCCGAACTGTCCGAACTGGCCGCCCGGGCGGGTCTCGACGCGCTGACCTGGCACGACCCCGCCGACAGCGGCTACTACCAACAGGTGATCACGGCACGCGCCTAACCTAGTGCGTCGGTCAGCTCGTCGCGTTGCCGTGCAACGAATCCCGCGTCCACCACGACTCGTCGACACAGGTGATCACGGCACGCGCCTAACCCAGCGCGGCGGCCAGCTCGTCCCGCTGTCGCGCTACGAATCCCGCGTCCACTACCGCGCCGTGCCCGGGCACCACGGGCCCGTCGACGCGGTCCAGCAGGGCGTCCAGCACCCGCGGCCAGTTCGCGGCGTCGGAGTCGCGGCCGATGCCGGGCGGGCCGCTCTCCTCCACGAGGTCACCGGCGATGGTCACCTGGTCGGCGAACACCACCAGGTCCCCGCGGGTGTGCGCGGGACCGGGGTGCCACAGGCGAACGGCGCGCCCACCCAGGTCGAGGTCGACGGCATCGGTGACCTCACGGTTGGGCGGCAGCAGCGGCGTCGTGGCGACCGCGTCGGCGATCTCGGGCGCCAGCAGCCGACAGACCTCCCGCGCCTCCGAGCGCGCGCCGTCGGCGTCGGCCAGCGCCGCGGCGACGTCGCGATGCGCCCAGAACTCGGCGACCCCCAGGTCCTCGGCGATCGCCCGGTTCCCGAAGCAGTGGTCGAAGTGGGGATGCGTGTTGGCCACGACGATCGCGGTATCGGTCACCCGCCGCACGGCCGCGGCCAGCTCCCGTCCCTGCTCCCCGGTGGACAACGTGTCCACCAGCAGCGACCGCTCGCGGCCCACCACCAGCACGCTGTTGACGTCCAGCACCCGACAGCGCCGCACGTGAACGCCCGCGGCCACGGGCCGAAACTCCGCCACGGCCCAGCAACCTAACGGCTCGGCCTCACCAGGTCACGGGCAACTCGTACAACCCGTGAATCGCCGCGTCCGCCTTGAACTTGACGTCGGCGTACGCCGTGGCCAGCGTCAACCCCGGGATCCGATCGAACAGCGTCCGATACACGATCTCCAGTTCCATCCGCGCCAGATTCTGGCCGAGGCACTGGTGGATCCCGTACCCGAACGCCACGTGGTGCTTGGCGCCGCGCCGCACGTCCAGGCTGCCGGGCTCGGCGAACACCTCGGGGTCGTGATTGGCCGCCGCTCCCGACAGGTACACGCCCTCCCCGGCCCTGATCGTCACCCCGTCCACCTCGAGATCCTCCAGGACGGCCCGCGCGGTCACCCCGTCGGCGATGGAGAAGAACCGCAGCAGCTCCTCCACGGCATCCGACACCAGCGCCGGCTCCCGCCGCAGCGCCTCCAGCTGCCCGGGGTTCTCCAGCAGCGCCAGGACCCCCAGCGAGATCATGTTCGCCGTGGTCTCGTGCCCGGCGACGAGCAGAATCCGCGCCAGGTCGGTGATCTTGTCGTGGTCGTACACACCCGCGGCCCGGTTCTTGACGATGAGCCGCCCGATCAGGTCATCCTTCGGATCGTCCTCGGCCCGCCGCACCAACCCATCCAGGTAGTCCCATACCTCATTAAGCCCCTCCCGCCGTTCCTCCACCGGCGTGTTGAAGTTCACCAGCTTCGCGGTCCGCTCCTGGAAGTACTCATGGTCCTCATAGGGCACCCCCAACAGCTCGCAGATCACCAGCGACGGCACCGGCAACGACAACGCCTCCACGAGGTCCACCGGCCGCGGCCCGTCCAGCATCCCGTCGACGCACTCGTCCACGATCTGCTGAATCCGGGGACGCAACGCCTGCATCCTCTTCACGGTGAACTCGTTCACCACCCACCGCCGCACGGTGGTGTGATCGGGCGGGTCCATCCCCACCAACGACGGCGAAAACCGCCGCGCCTGCGAGGCGGGCAACGGCGCGAACAGCGGAAACCCGGGGGCGTCCCGCCGGTTCGACAACCGCGAATCCGCCAACAACCGCCGCACGTCCGCGTGCCGGGTGATCACGTACGCGGTCCCGCCCACGGGCGTCGTCACCTTCGCCACGGGCCGCTCGGCCCGCAGCCGGGCATACTGCTCGGGCGGATCGAACGGGCAGCTGCGCGTCAGGGGAAGTTGAAGGTCTTCGGTCGTCGACTGTTCGGTCATCGCTGGCTCCTTATCGCCGAGTGCGAGTCCCCCCGCCCCCCAAGCTATGCCGCCCCGCCCCGCCCGTCCCCCTCCCCTCAGCCCCCTCTCAGCCACCCCTCACCCACCACAATCGACCGATCCCACGTGGCCAATCCCACCCCACAACCCCGATGCGACCCCCCGCGCGCCTCGGGTACTCTTACCTACGTTCAACGCGCTCCTGTCGTCTAGTGGCCTAGGACGCCGCCCTCTCAAGGCGGTAACGGCGGTTCGAATCCGCTCAGGAGTACCATCAGCATCAGTGTTAGACCGGCTTATGGCAGTAGCCATGGGCCGGTTTGTTGTTTTTGGGCTATCGCCGAACCGATACTGTCTACAATGGTGGTTGGGGCGCGTCGGCCAGGTTAAGGATCAGCACGGGGAACGCGTCCAGGACCGCTGTGTGACCGCGTGTGGGGCGGGAGGCTCCGTCACGCCTCTCACGAGGTCGTCGGGTTCGGTGCCGTCCCGCGAACCTCTGCTTTGCGTGGACGTCTTGACTGTTGACCACGCATCCACTGGGGAATGGATGGTTCGGGTGACCAGCCCATTTTCCGTCGGGACCGTTTCTGGCCGCAAGGTGCGGCCGATCGCGGCCCCAGGGGTCGAGTGCGGGCCATGTCTCTCAGTGGTAGCCGCGTTTGAGCAGAACCGCAGCGCCGCTGTCGAAGCCCGCGGGGGTGAGCATCGAGAAATCGAACGCGTCCGCCAGCCGGTTGGTGACGTTGAACGCGAAGCACACCGCCAGCGCGTCCTCGATCTGCGCGCGAGTGACGCCCTGGGACCGCAGCTCGCGCATGTCGTCGGCGTCGACCGTGTGTTCGCGGGTCAGCTTGCCGAGCATACGCAGGGTGGCGCGCAACGGTTCCGCGATCGGCGCCGTGTCTAGATCGGACAGTACCCCGGCGACCATCGGCTCGTCGCCAAGCGCCTGGGCCGCGGTCGACGTGTGCGCTCCCACGCAGAACGGGGACTCATTCTGCTTCGACACATAGGCCGCCATGAGTTCGCGTTCGCCGACCGACCAGGCGGACGGGCCGCGCATGGCCTGGTGCGTGAACTCCTTCGCAGGCGAGCCGTAGAAGTCGGGACGGTAGAAGGTCAGCTTGGCGGCGTCGGGCAGCGAGCGCCGCGAGACGATGCGAACGATCGCGAACAGCGCCTTCGCGCCGAAACCGTAGCCGTTGTTGAGGATCTCCGGTCGCATGCTCACCCCTCGTCGTCGGTCGCGGACAGAGCCGACAGCGCCGCCTGGTATTGCCGGGCGGACTGGCCGACCGCCGCGCACACCACGAGTTCGAAGATCTGGTCCTCGCTGAGGCCCGCGTCGCGGGCGGCGGTGATGTCATGGTCGGCGACGGTGGTCGGGTGGCGAGCGACCTTGCCGATCAGGGTGCGGGACGGCTCGGTGGTCTCGGTGTTGTCGAAGGCCGCGCGCCGCGCGGTGCGTGACGCGCGACCTTCGCCGTCCACGACTCGAGCGGTGAGGGCTTCGAGCATGCCGTGCTTGTCGGGGGCGGGTGTCGATGTCATTGATCGTCCTTGGTGATCAACGCGGCGAAGCGGGACAGGTACAGCGGCCAGCCGTTGGAGCCGTCGACGCCGTCGACGACGCTCTGCCAGCCGGGGCCGTGCCGGTCGATGTCGCGGTGCTCCAGCTCGACGCGGGTGCGGTCCGGGGACTCGGCGATGAAGCGGACCTCCACACGGCTGGTGTTGTCCGGGTCGGTCTCGATCGTCCACTGCGGGCCGATGTCCCAGCTGAAGATCACGCGGTCGGGCGGGTCGTAGGCCAGGATCCGGGCCCAGCGGCATTCGGCACCGTCGACGCCGCGGTCGTAGATGTGGCCGCCGACCTTTGGCTCGAAAACGGTCTCGGCGATCGGCGCGCCGAGCAGGTTGTGTTCCGGCGGTTTGAAATCGCCGAAGCGCTCGGTGAACACGGTGAACGCGCGCTCGATTCCGGCGGCGACGACGACCTGCTTGCGGACCATCGCGGTGGCTTCGGGGGTCATGGGTTCTCCTCGTTCGGTTGTTCGGCGACGTCGTGAAAGCCGTCAAGGGCCCGATTCCAGAAGGTGTCGAGCTGATCGCGCAGCGCTGCCACCCCCGCGGGATTGAGCCGGTAGATCCGGCGGGTTCCGGCCGCGCGTTCGACGACCAGCCCCGCGTCTTTCAGCACTTTAAGGTGCTGGGACACCGCCGGTCTGCTGATCGGCAGTTCGTCGGCGAGCTCGCCGACCGCGCGGGGTTTGTCGGCAAGGCGCTCGACGATCGCACGTCGGGAAGGGTCGCCCAGCGCGTCAAGGGCGCCGCCCGATTGGTAAGTGGACACGAACGGTAAGCCTAGACGAACGGATGCGGGATGGCAACCCGTCGGCTCCTGGACTGTCGCGGCGGCGGGCTGGATTCCCTGATTGGACTCCTGGGACTTCTTAAGACACCGCTCATTCCGAGTTCCGGAATCCGCTGAGCGCCGTCGTTCCCGATTTCGGCCACGCACCGTCCGCCCGAGCCGCAATCGGAGTGATGGCCGGGTCCCGGCCCGTGCCCTTGTTGCCTCTTGTCGCTCAACCCAGACCCTTCGTCCACTCGCGACACCCCGCCGTCAGTGGGGTTGCGGCCCAGCCGACCCCGACGGTGATCCACGGTCCGACGACGCCCAGCGGTTGGCCCGAAAGGACTGGCGCCGCCGAGGAGATGTGCGGCCAGGAGATCTTTGACCAGCAGGGCGAACGTAAAGGACAGTGCACCGTTGGCACGGCGGTTGCGCCCGTCGAACGTAAATGCTTCGCCGGGCAGGGTGTGACGTCCTCGAAGCATTGAGGAGAAAGCGGAGAAATACAGACGAGCAGCGGTGCCTTCGATACCTGGCAGGCGGGGAAGGTTGTCGGTTTGTGCCGCTTGAGCGGCGAGGTCGTGGAGGTCTTCGAGCCGTGGGTTGGCGTTTCGGCGCAGCAGGGTGCGGCAGTCGCGGATCTGCCCGGGGCACGGGCATGCGTGCGCTGAGAACCAGGGGTAACCTGGGTTCCCACGCTGGTGGCTCCAGGCCAGGAGCACCACCAGGAATGCCGTGAAGCCCGTAGGTTCGCCTGCGGGCTTTTTGCTGCGGCCGCGTAGCCCCGCGAACATTCAGGAGGACCCGTGCGTGATCACGACAGCACCCCGTCGCCGACGTCGAGGCTCACGTTTCGACAGATGACCGAGGACGACCTCGACAACATGGCCGCGCTGCTCGGCGACCCGGAGGTGATGCGTCACTACCCGGCGCCGAAGACCCGGGACGAGGCCCGGGCGTGGATCGAGTGGAACCAGCGCCTCTACCGGGACGAGGGGTTCGGGTTGTGGGTGGTGAGCCTGCGGGACACCGGCGAGTTCGTGGGCGACTGTGGCCTGACCGTCCAGGAGGTCGACGGGGTCAGGGAGCTGGAGGTCGGTTACCACGTGCGGACGCGGATGCAGGGAAGCGGCCTGGCCACCGAGGCCGCCGGGGCCTGTCGGGATTTCGCCCGCGATGTTGTGGGCGCCAAGCGTCTCATCGCGATCATCCGGCCCGACAACGCGGCGTCGCAGCGCGTCGCCGAGAAGATCGGCCTGCCGTTCGAGCGGGAGGCGACCCTCAATGGCCTGCCCGTGCGCATCCACGCGGGCCGCGACAGGCATGAGGTCCTGGAGCGGATTCGGCGCGGGCTCATCTACACCGAGTCCGAGGCGGCCTTTCTGGGCGCGCGGCGGCGGGCAGACCTGGTGTTCGAGTACAATCGCACGCCGCCAAGCGATCTCGACGCGCGCAGGTCGCTGCTGGAGACGATCTTCGCGTCGGTGGGCGAGCGGGCGATCGTCGTCGCGCCGTTTCATGCCGCGTACGGCAGCAACGTCCACATCGGGGACGACTTCTTCGGCAACACCAATCTCACGTTCGTCGACGACGTGGACATCCGCATCGGCCACGGCGTGATGATCGCGCCGAGCGTGACGCTGACGACGACGGGGCACCCGGTGCATCCCGCGCGGCGGGTGGACTTCGCGCGGTTTTCGGAGCCGATCGTGATCGAGGACAAGGTGTGGATCGGGAGCAATGCCGTGGTGCTGCCCGGGGTGCGGATCGGGTACGGGTCGGTGATCGGTGCGGGAAGCGTTGTCAGCAAGGACATTCCGCCGATGGTGGTCGCGGTGGGTGCGCCGTGTCGGCCCGTGCGGGCGATCACGGACGAGGACCTGGCGACTCGCGGGGCGGCCGGTTAGGGCGCCAGCGGGAAGCCGGCCGCGGTCTTGTAGGTGACCGGTGGGCCGGGTTGGGTTTGGTAGAGCCGAATCGCGGCGACCGTCCACGGGGGTCCGTGGAGTGTGGACAGGGCGTCGGCGGAGTCGGCGAGCGAGGCGGCCGGGGCTCCGTGCGGCGCGCGGCCGACGGTCAGGTGGGGCAGGAAGGGGCGCGGGTCGAAGGGGACGCGGTGGCGCGTCAGGCAGTCGCGGAGGCGGGCGACGAGGTCGCGCAGCGCCGCGAGATCTCCGTCCACATCGGTGCACAGGACGGGGGAGCGGCGCCCGAGGATCTGGGCGCCCGACAGTCGCAGCGGGAACGGGGCGATGCCGCGCGCGGCATCGGTGGCGGCGTCGGCGATGTCGGGCAGGCGGCGGTCGGCGACCTCGCCGAGGAAGGCGAGAGTGAGGTGCCAGTTGTCCGGTGCGGTGCGCTGGAAGCCCGTGTCCCCCAGGCGATCGATGGCGGCGGCGAGGTGGGCCACCGCCGGGGCGCCGGGGCTGAGCCCGATGAACAGCCTCACGGTCGTGCCCCGGTGTGCGCCATGGGTGGCAGCGTATCGGGGCGGCGGGGAACGAAACCGCCGACCAGCGCCTCCAGTGAGCGCTGGTCGGCGGCCCGGTAACTGTTTCTACTGGCTGGCTTCGGCGAGCAGGTCGCGGGCCTTTTGTTCGTTCTGGTCATAGCGTTCGGGGTAGGCGGAGCGCTGGACGCTTTGGGCCAGCTCGCCGGCGGTGTACCCGGGGTTGTTCTGGTCGTTGGGGATCGCCTGGTCCAGGAAGGCGTTGGTGGCGTGGTTGACGTCCAGGCACAGGTCGGCGGGGTCACACCAGCCCTGGCTGGGACGCTGCTGGAAGACGCCGAGGGAGTCGGAGTCGCCGCAGTTCAGGTTGTTCATGTGGGACTCGACCCAGCCCGCCTCGAAGGCGGCCAGCATGACCTTGTCGGTGACCTGGCGCTGCGTGGCGATGTCGTAGATCTGGTTGGTGACGTTGAGGTCGCGGTCCGGGGGGACGTCGCACTTGGGGTCGAGCAGTTCCGCGTTGGCCTTGTCGCTGTTGATGTCGTTGTCCTGGGCCAGGGCGGGGGAGACGCTGAGCCCGATGGCGACGGCGGCCGCCGACGTGATGGTGGCGGCGATGATAAGGCGACGCTTACGTTTGGGCATGGACATGTGTGATTGCCTCCGGGGTGGTGGAATGCCGGATAACGCGGCTGTTGTGAAGGGGTCAATCGATTGCCTTATCCGCAAGTTATCAGTTTTTTATCCCGAAGTGAATACCCAGAATTCGATTCATCGCATCGAGTGCCTCACGCCGCGTTGTCGCGCCAAATGTCCTGGTAGATGTGGTGTCTGTGGTCCGGGCCCGCTATTTTTGTCCCTTTTTAAATGGCGTCTCGGTCCGAGATTAATGGTCCTCTTGTGGGTATTAAGGAAAGGAGCTCGTTTCGATATTTCGGGGCGCCTCGACGATTTAAGGAGAAATTTCGATAGTTATATGATTTCGAACATGCCAACACCCTGAAGCTTTCGCCGGGCGGTCTGGGATGCTTGTGCCCCAAAGAAAGAGAGGCATGTTTCGATGCGCAAGTTGTGGGTGCTGGTCGCGGCGGGTGCGGTGGGAACCGTTGTCGCCCTAAGCGTTCCGTCGGCATTCGCCGAGGACTACGCGTTCGCCGACGAGTTCGCCGGTACCGCCGGTACCGCGCCCGACAGTACCAAGTGGACCCAGGAGACCGGGTGTGAGTGGGGCAGCGGCAAGGAACAGCAGTGCTACACCGACGGCGGACACAACGCCGAGCTGGACGGCAACGGCCACCTCCTGATCAACGCCCGGGCCGAGAAGTACAACGGAAACGACTTCACCTCGGCGCGGCTGCGCGCCAAGACCATGACCGGCGCGGGAACCGTGGAGGTGCGCGCCAAGTTCTCCGGTTACCAGGCCGGGGCGTGGCCCGCGATCTGGACCACCGACGAGAAGACCTGGCCGGTCAACGGCGAGATCGATCTGATGGAGATCGGCCTCAACAAGACCTGGAAACCCAAATACCACACGCATTACGGAACGCGCGGCGACGTGCAGTCCAAGGGCGGGATCTACGCCGACGACCCGGACGACGCCGGGTGGACCGGGTGGCACACCTACAAGGCCGTGTACACCAACGGCGACAACGGTTCCGTGAAGTTCTACATCGACGATGTCTTCGTCGCCGAGGAGCCATATCAGGTGCCGGACGACGCGGGCGCCCAGGTGATCCTCAACATCGCGGTCGGTTCGGCGGCCGGGACGCCGGATCCGAAGCTCGACAACACGATGACCGTCGATTACGTGCACGTGACGCAGCGCTGAGCACCGGCGGTGATATCGACGGATATCACCGCCTCTGACCTGGTCACGGTGAGTTCTGCCGTTACAGTGTCGAGATGGGTCACTGGCATTACGCGCAGATCGAGATCGAGCCGTCCGAGGCTCTGCTGCGCTCCACGATCTCGGGTCCGGTGGACTCTCATGCCGCCGCGCACCAGGGAATCCAGGACCTGCTGGACCGGCTGGTGTCGCGCTCCGACGAGCTGCACCAGGCCGCCGCGATCTGGAAGCGCGGGGCCCGGGACGACACCGTGATCTGGCGGCGCTTCGTGTGGACCCTGTTCGAGTGCGACGACTGCCGCCCCAGCGCGCAGTACGTCCTGGACCAGTGGGCCCGGGTATTGAAGCGCAGCAAGGGACTCAAGCTGAACGTGGAGCCGCTGCCGCCCGAGTGGCCGTGACGCCACGGTGGACGGCGCCCGCGCGGGCACCGTCCACCGTGAACCGTCTACTTGGTGGGTTGGGGCCAGGAATCGCAGTCGTCCCAGACGGTGTCCCAACCGGAGTTGCCGGAACCCGCGTCGACGGTGAACTGGCCGCTGCCGCTCGGGTAGGGGCAGTTGTAGATCCCCGCGGAACCGACATCGCTGGCGGTGACGTTGCTGAGCGTCGCCGCGCCCTTGGTTTCGGCTTGCACCACAACGGTTCCGGCCCCGTTGATCGTCGCGCCGTCGACGGTGGGCCTGGAGATCTCGTAGCCGTTGCCGCCGCCGGAGACGAACTCGAACACGCTGTAGGGGCTGTCGGTCGCGGTGGTGTTGGTGATCGTGACCGTGGCGTCGGTGATGGACGAATCGTAGGAGTCGACGCGCAGCGCGCCCATCGGGTGATTCCAGTTCGGATTCATCGCCCCGGTGCGCACCAGCGTGTTGTCCGAGACGGTGGTGGTGCCCGCCAGCGGATGGAACGGATCGGCGAACTTCTGGTTGGACACGGCGATGCCGCTGCCCAGGGCGTTGGTGTCGGCGACCAGGTTGCCCTCGACGGTGTTGTCGGTGCCGCCGTAGATGGCGATGCCGTTGGCCAGGTTCGGCTGCACCACCGTGTTGTCGACAAAGGAGTCACCGACGTCGGGGGAGTTCAGCGACCACATGGCCAGGCCGTCGTCGCCGGTGTTGCGGACGAAGTTGTCCGACACCACGGCGCCGGTGGCGGTGCCGTTGAGGTTGATGCCGTCGGCCGCCATGTCCAGGATCCGGTTGTGGTCGATGTGGAGGTTGGAGTTGGTGCCGGTGAGCCACAGCCCGACCTTCAGATGCTGCAACCACATGCCCGACACCACCGAGTCGGTGCCGAGGCTGCCGTTGACGAAGTTGTCCGGGTTGGAATCGACCCGCTCGGTGACCTCGCCGAACACCGCGAAGTCGCGCAGCTCGACCTTGCCGTTGGCCTGGCCCTGGTCGATGAACCGCGAGCTGTGGACGACCGAATACCAGTCGCCCGCGCCGCGAATCGTGACGCCCTCGACGGAGATCGCCCGGTTCAGGAGGAAGTCTCCGCCGGGTATCCAGACCTCGGCACCGGAGGACTTCGCCTGCTGGATCGCCTGGTCGAAGGCGTCGGTGGAGTCCTGTTGGCCGTTCGGGTCGGCGCCGGAGTCCACGACGGACACCGAGTCGGCGGGTCGGTCGGCGGCCGGGCCGACCTGTTCGAAGTCGGCCACGTCGATGGCGTACGGACCCGCGGAATCGCCGTCGTCGACCTGGAGGCGCACCGTGTCGCCGCTGGACAGGTCGCCGCCCAGCCGCATCCGGGAGTCGTCGAACAGGTGGTGGGTCTTGGATCCGGCGATCCACGGAGTGTCCATATAGCTGTATTTGGACGTCACGGCCAGCCGGCCGTCCAGCTTGGTGCCGTTGACGTACACCGACAGCGTGCCGGACTGGCCGTCGTGAAGGTTGTAGGCCACGTCGACGGCGTTGGCCGCCGCGGTCAGGGTGAACTCGACGTAGTCGCCGGAGCCGTCGAGTTCGACGGCGCGGCGGCCCGAGGCCTCGGAGGCCACGGTGCCCTGCGTGTAGTCGGGGCCGATGGCCGTGCCGTTGGTGGCGGCGTCCTCGGCCTCGTAGCTTGAGAAGGGGAGGTCGGCGCCCTTGCCGGCGTTTTTGGCGTGATGACCGGTCTCGGCGGACGCCGGGACCGCCGCGGCGAGCGAGGCGCCGAGGACGAGCGCGGCGGCGATCGCCAGTAGTCGGGAACGGGATCGGTGGGGTTGTCGGCCAAGCATGGGGGCTCCTTTCGCCTGGCATGTGACGGTTACCATACAGATTCTTACCAATTGATGCAAGACATAGACAAGACACAGAAATTTCTAGATTGACGATCCCCTTAGAATTGCCGCATGACGAAACGGATCAGCGAGGTGGCCAAGAAGGCCGGGGTCAGCGAGGCCACGGTCAGCCGGGTGCTCAACGGCAGGCAGGGCGTGTCGGAATCCACCCGCACCGGGGTGCTGACCGCGCTGGACGTGCTGGGCTACGAGCGGCCCACCAAGCTGCGCGGCGAGCGGGCCCGCCTGGTCGGGTTGGTGCTGCCGGAGCTGCAGAACCCGATCTTCCCGGCCTTCGCCGAGGTGGTGGCCGGGGCACTGGCCCAGCGCGGCTTCACCCCGGCCCTGTGTGCGCGCACCGTCGGCGGGGTATCGGAGGCCGACTACGTGGACATGCTGCTGGACCACCAGGTGTCCGGGGTGATCTTCGCCGGAGGGCTGTACGCGCAGGCCGCGGCCAAGCACGACCATTACGGACTGCTGGCGGAGCGGGGACTGCCGGTGGTTCTGGTGAACGCGGGCACCCCCGGGCTCGGCTTCCCGTACGTCGCCACCGACGACGCGGTCGGCGCCGAACAGGCCTTCGACCACCTCGTCTCGCTGGGGCACGAACGCGTCGGCCTGCTGTTGGGACCCGAGGACCACTACCCCTCGCGGCGCAAGTGGGACGGGCTGCGCGCGGCGCTGCGACGCAGCGGCGTCGACGCCGATCCGATGGTCGAGCGCTCGTGGTTCTCCATGGAGGGCGCCCGATCGGCGGCGGCCAAGCTGATCGGCGACGGCGTCACCGGCATCGTGTGCGCCAGCGACATTCAGGCGCTGGGCGCGATCCGGGCGGTGCGGCGCATGGGAGGGCGGGTGCCCGAGGACGTCTCGATCGTCGGCTACGACGACTCGGCGCTGATGACCTGCACCGACCCCCCGCTCACCACGATCCGCCAGCCCATCGAGTCCATGGGCCAGACCGCCGTGGACCTGCTGGTCGGCTCGATCGAGGGCGGGGACGCCGGTTCCGAGGAGCTGTTGTTCGAACCCGAGCTGGTCGTGCGGGGGTCCACGGGACGGCAAGCTTCTGCTGTCTAAAAGTTTCAATCTTTAGTTCAGATATTGCAAAGCTCCGTTTTCATCGGTAAGTTGTCCTTCACGAAACGCGGCATGGCGTGCGCCACAACCGCGAGTCTGGAAGGACACCCCCGAGATGTACCGAATCCCGCTTCGCCGCACGGTGTGCCTGGCGCTCACCTGCGGCCTCATCGCGACAAGCCTCGCCGCCTGCACCGGTGACTCTTCCAACGGCAAGATCGTCCTCACCGTCAACGGACTGCCCCCCAAGACGGAAAAGGCCAACCACAAGAAGTTCCTCGACGACGTCGCCGAGTTCGAAAAGCTCAATCCGGACATCGACATCCAGCCCCACGAGGGCAAGATGGACCCCAAGACCTTCACCTCGCGCCTGGCCGGGGGCCAACTCGAGGACGTCTTCTACGTCTACTTCACCGACCCCGCGAACCTGATCGCCAAACACCAGGCCGCCGACATCAGCGAATACGTCGACGACTTCGACTCGGTGAAGCTGATCCGCAAGGACCTGATGCGGATCTTCACCGGGCCGGGCGGCGCCGTCTACGGCCTGCCCGCCAAGAACTACTCGCTGGGCCTGTTGTACAACCGCGCGCTGTTCACCAAGGCGGGCCTCGATCCCGACCGCCCACCCACCACATGGGACGACGTCCGCTCCGCCGCCGCGAAGATCGCCAAGCTGGGCGGCAAGACCGCCGGCTACGGCGACTACTCCACCAACAACACCGGCGGCTGGCACTTCACCGCGGAGCTGTACTCCATGGGCGGCAAGATCGCCGTCAAGCACGGCAAGACCTACAAGGCCGCCTTCAACGATTCCCTGGGCCGCAAGGTCCTGCAAAACCTCTCCGACATGCGGTGGAAGGACCACAGCATGGGGGCCAGGCAGCAGCTCGACTACGACGACCTGCTGCGCATGATGGGTTCGGGCAAGCTCGGCATGTACGTCGCCACCGGCGACAACATCCCGATCATCGTGCAGCAGTACGACGGCCACTACAAGGACTACGGCCTCGGCCCGATCCCGGACGGCGCGGGCACCCTGGCCGGCGGCGAGGGGTACATGTTCAACCCCAAGGACACCCCCGACAAGATCCGCGCCGGACTGAAGTGGCTCACCTTCGCCTTCGACAACCCCGATCGCATCGACCACAACATCAAGTGGGAGTCCAAGGTGGGCAATCCCGTGGGGCTGCCGCAGCCGGCGATCTGGACCGGCGACGCCGACAAGTCCTGGTCGGCGGCGTTGAAGACGTACGCCAACGTCCCGCGCGGCAACTACAAGCCCTTCGTGGACGGCATGGCGCAGGTGCCGATCAGGGTGGAACCGCCCAAGGCGCAACAGGTGTACGCCGTGCTGGACGAGGCGATGAACTCCGTCCTGACCGACGAACACGCCGACATCGGCAAGCTCCTCGACACCGCCGAAGCCGACGTCAACACGATCCTCGCCGAGGCGTAGCCCCACCATGGCCCCCGCCACCGCCCGCGGCCTCAGCAGGCGCCGCCGCGTCCTCGGCGACAACCTGAACGCCTACGGTTTCCTGCTGGCCGGGATCGTCTGCTTCGCGCTGTTCTCCTGGTATCCGTTGATCCGCGGCATCGTGCTGAGCTTCCAGCAGGTCAACTTCGTCACCGCCCCGGACTGGGTGGGCGGCGACAACTTCGCCCACCTGTTCTCCGACCCTCTGTTTTGGACGGCGTGGCGCAATACCCTGGAGTTCACCGCGATCGCCCTCGTGCTGGGGTACGCGGTGCCGTTCGCGGTGGCCGTGGTGCTCAACGAACTGCGCCACCTCAAGGGGCTGCTGCGCCTGGCGGTGTACCTGCCGGTCATGCTGCCGCCGATCGTGGTGGTGCTGCTGTGGCAGTACTTCTACGACCCCGACAGCGGCCTGTTCAACGCGGTGCTGTCGTCCGTGGGCCTTCCCACGTCACAGTGGACCCAGTCGTCGTCCACCGCCATGGTGTCGCTGGTGCTGGTGTCCACATGGGCCAACATGGGCTCGGCCACCATCATCTACCTGGCGGCGCTGGGCGGCATACCCGGCGAACTGTACGAGGCCGCCGAACTGGACGGCGCGAGCCTGTGGCAGCGGCTGCGCCACGTCACGATCCCGCAGCTGCGTTTCGTGTTGCTGGTCATGCTGCTGCTACAGGTGATCGCCACCAGCCAGGTGTTCATCGAGCCCTACCAGCTCACCGGGGCCTCCAATCCGGACACCATCACGATCATGGTGCTGATCTACCGCTACGCCTTCACCGTCAACAACGACTTCGGCCTGGCGGCGGCCGCCAGCGTCGTGCTGTTCGTGGTGCTGGGCGCGTTCTCGGCGCTGTACCTGCGCATCACACGGGAACGGACCTGAGGGAGCCATGATGCCCACAACGGACAATCGAACCCTGATCTCGCCGTCGGCGCTGCGGCGGCCGGCCGGGCGCGCGACGTACCTCGTCGTCACCATCGCGACCGCGCTGGTCTTCGCCGCGGCGTTCGTGTTCCCGCTGTACTGGATGGTCACCGGCGCCCTGAAGTCGTCCCACGAGCTCGCCCAGCCGACACCCAGCCTGGTGCCGCACGGCCTGCACCCCGACAGCTTCACCAACGCCTGGGACACGCTCCAGATCGGACACTACTTTCTCAACACCGTGGGATACGCGGCGGGCGGATGGCTCGTGCAACTCGTCGTCGACGTGTGCGCCGCCTACGCGCTGTCCCGGCTGCGCCCCTGGGGCGGCAGGGCCATCCTCGGCATGATGCTGGCCGGGCTGATGCTGCCCCCGGTCGCGCTGCTGGTTCCCGCCTACCTCACCGTCTCCGACGTCCCGCTGCTCGGCCTCAACCTGCTGAACACGCCGTGGGCGCTGTGGCTTCCGGCCGCCGCCAACGCCTTCAACATCTACGTACTCAAACGCTTCTTCGACCAACTCCCACAGGAACTGTTGGACGCCGCCGACATCGACGGCGCCGGACGGCTGCGGATCCTGTGGAGCATCGTGCTTCCGCTGTCGCGGCCGGTGCTGGCGGTGGTGTCGATCTTCGCGGTCATCGGCATGTGGAAGGACTTCCTGTGGCCGCTGATCGTGCTGCCCGACCCCGATTCCCAGACCCTCAGCGTCGCGCTGTCGCACCTCGCCGGCACCGGCTACGTCCCCGCCAACACCATGATGGCGGGCCTCGTCATCACCAGCGTGCCGATGCTCGTGGTGTACCTGGCGTTGCAGCGGCACATCCTCAGCGGACTGTCCATTGGCGCCATCAAGGGCTGATCGCCCGGAAAGCAGGTCAACCATGTCCGGCAACGACTCTCGTGACTGGTGGCGCGACGCGGTCATCTACCAGATCTACCCGCGCAGCTTCGCCGACGCCGGCGGTGACGGTGTCGGCGACATCGCCGGCGTCCGGCGGCGGCTGCCGCACCTGACCGAGCTCGGGGTCGACGCGATCTGGCTGAGCCCCTGGTACGCCTCGCCCATGGCCGACGCCGGGTACGACGTCGCCGACTACCGCGCCATCGCGCCCCACTTCGGCGACCTCGCCGACGCGGAGGGGCTCATCGCCGACGCCCACCGCGCGGGCCTGCGCCTCATCGTGGACATCGTCCCCAACCACGCCTCCCGCGAGCACGCGTGGTTCCGCGCCGCTTTGGCCGAGGGACCGAGGAGCCCACTGCGGCAACGGTTCTGGTTCCGCCCCGGCCGGGGGGACGACGGGGGCGAACCACCCAACGACTGGCGGTCCATCTTCGGCGGACCCGCCTGGAGCCGGACCAAGAACCCCGACGGCACCCCCGGCGAGTGGTACCTGCACCTGTTCGCCCCCGAGCAACCCGACTTCAACTGGAACCACCCGGCGGTGCGCGAGGAGTTCGACGCGGTGCTGCGCTTCTGGTTCGACCGCGGCGCCGACGGCATCCGGATCGACTCGGCGGCGCTGCTGGTCAAGCACCCCGACCTGCCGGATTCCGCCGCCCCCGAGCCGCTGTACACCGACCGCGACGAGGTGCACGACGTCTACCGCCGGTGGCGCGCCATCGCCGACGGCTACGACCCGGCCCGCGTCCTGATCGGCGAGGTGTGGCTGCCCGACAGCCGACGCTTCGCCCGCTACCTGCGCCCCGACGAGCTGCACACCGCGTTCAACTTCGACTTCCTCTGCTGCCCCTGGGACGCGGCGAGGCTGCGCGAGGTCATCGACGCCACACTGGACGCCCACGCCCCGGTCGGCGCCACCCCCACCTGGGTACTGTCCAATCACGACGTCACGCGGCACGTCACGCGCTACGGACGCGCCGACACGTCCTTCTCCTTCGCCGACCGCCGCGAAGGCGTCCCCACCGACCGGGAACTCGGCACCCGCCGCGCCCGCGCCGCGATCCTGCTGGCCCTGGCCCTGCCCGGATCGGCCTATGTGTACCAGGGCGAGGAGCTCGGGTTGTGGGAGGTGGAGGACATTCCCGCATCGCTGCGCGACGACCCGATGTGGCACCGCTCCGGCCACACCGACCCCGGGCGCGACGGCTGCCGCGTCCCGTTGCCGTGGAACGGGACCGCCCCGCCCTTCGGCTTCGGCCCGAGCGGCAGCGTCCCGTGGCTGCCCCAACCCGACGCCTGGCGCGCCCACACCGCCGAGACCGAACGCCGCCAACCCGGCTCGATGCTGCGGCTGTACCAGGCGGCGCTGGCGACGCGACGCGACACCTGGGCCCGCGCCGACACCGCGCCGGCCTGGCGCCCGTCCCCGCCCGGCGTCCTGAGCTTCTCCCGTAAACCCGGCCTGACCTGCCTGGCGAACCTGTCGCGCGACCCGATCCCCCTGCCGCCGCGCCAACGCATCCTGTTGGCCAGCACCGACCCGGTCGGCGACCTCCTTCCCGCCGACGCCACCGTCTGGCTGAAGGCGGACTAGCGGGCGCCGCCACGCGGGCGACCGTGTTTGAACGCCCGCGCCAACGGGTAGCCATCGGCAACGACAGGGCCAGGGAACGCGTCGACCGAAAGGCAGGGGACCATGGCTCACACAGTCGCCGATCCCGCCCGCGGCCAGCTTCGAACAGGTGAAATCGATGACGGCGGCCCTCATCAAGGGTGATGAGAACGCCTGGGACGTGTTGAAGGAAGGCGTGCTCACCAAGATGCGAGAAATGGTGCCGAACCACCGCGAATAGGAGGCGCACATGCCAACTCGACACTGGAGCGACAAACGCGAACGGCAGTACAAGAAGATCAAGGACAGCCAGCGCCAGCGCGGCGCCGGCCAGGACCGCGCCGAGGAGATCGCCGCCCGCACGGTCAACAAGGAACGGGCGCGCACCGGGGAGGCCCGCTCCGGCAGCCGTCTGTCCAAGGAGGACATGTCGCCGGGGCGTCGCGGCGGTCAGCGGTCGGGCGGGCGCGTCGGCCCGCAGGGCCGCACCCGCGACCAGCTGTATCAGGAGGCGCGCCGCAGGAACATCAAGGGCCGGTCGAAGATGAACAAGGACGAACTGGCCAGGGCCGTGGGCCGCTCCTGACACCGCGCGAACGACAACCTCCCGCCTCGAGATCTCGAGGCGGGAGGTTGCGTGAGGGTGGGAACCTCGTGAACCGCGGCCCTCAGGGCGAGGGCGCCGCGGAGCTGATGTCCGCCAGCGCGGACGCGGGATCCATGTATTCGGCCAGGTCGCCCAGCGACACGATTCCCACCGGCCTTCCGGTGGAGTCGCACACCGGCAACCGCCGGATGCCCTCCTCGCGCATCTGGCGCACGGCGTCGGCGGTGGAGGACTCTTCGCCCAGACAGGTCGCGGCGGGCGTCGTCAGGTTTCCCACCGGCGTGTCCACCGGGTTGATCCCCTCGGCGAGGCCCCTGGTCACGAGGTCCCGGTCGGTGGCGATTCCCGTGACGTGCCCGTCGTTGGTGACGACCACCGCCCCGATGTCGTTGTCGCGCATGATCGAGGCGGTCGCCGACACCGACAGGCCCGGGTCGACGCAGATCGGATCGCGGGTCATGATGCCGGAAATGTTCGCGATCATGGTGGTCCTTCCTCTTCGTCGTGGTGTCTGTATCGGGGGGTACCCGCTGTGGCGTTTTTCATGCGTCCAGACCGGCGCGCAGCCGCGTCAGGATCTGCCGCAGCAGGCGCGAGACGTGCATCTGGGACAGGCCGACGCGCTGCGCGATCTCGGTCTGCCGCAGGTCGTCGACGAATCGCAGCACCAGGATGCGGCGTTCGCGCTCGGGCAGTTCCTCGATGAGGGGACGCAGTAGCATCCTGGCCTCGGCCGAGGCCATCGCCGGGTCGTCGTCGCCCAGCGCCTCGGCCAGCTGTGTCGACGAGTCCTGGTGCGCCGGTATCTGCAGCGAGGTCGCCTCGTAGGCGTTGACGCAGTCGATGCCGGCCCGGACCTGTTCGACCGGAAGCCCCAGGTACGCGGCGTGTTCCTCCACGGTGGGGGTTCTTCCCAGGCGCTGCGGCAGGTGCCAGCACGACTCGTTGAAGGCCAGACGGGTCTCCTGGAGCCGGCGCGGGACCCGGACCATCCAGCCCTTGTCCCGGAAGTAGCGCTTGATCTCGCCGAGAATGCTGGGGACGGCGAAACGCGTGAACCCCGCTCCGCGGCCGGTCTTGAAGTTGTCCACCGCGTTGATGAGGCCCAGGCGCGCCACCTGGGTGAGGTCCTCCAGCGGTTCGCCGCGGTGCTCGAAGCGCCGCGCCAGGCGGTCGGCCAGCGGCATGGCGCTTTCCACGACGGAATTGCGCAGACGTCGGCGGTGGGGATCCCGGCGGGGAAGCTCGACGAGCTCCTCCAGGACGGGGACGACCTCGCGGTCGATGGCCTCTCCCCGGGAAGGGGTGGTGGTGGACGGGTGCGATGCGGTCATGGTTGTTGATGACATGGTCACCACTTCCAACGAACGACGCGTGACCCCGCGCCAGGCGCGGTCACCGTCAGGAGTTTCGCTTCGGTGCCCGTGGTTTGACCACCTTCAGCGCGACATGCGCGTCGCGAAGACGATCCCGGCGCCGCGGGGCCGTGTCTTGACCCGCCACTGCGGCGAAACCGGTCGTGATCTTTCACCGTACAACGGCGGCGCCGCGGGCTGGACAAGAGGCGGCATGTCTGGTGCGCTATATCCATGTCCGAGGACGGCGGCACGGCGGAATCGATGGACGCGTTGGCGCGCACGGTGGACCGGCTGCGGTCCGAGCGGGACGGGCTGCGCGAGGCGATGCGCAACCGCGCCGTCATCGAACAGGCCAAGGGAATGATGGCCGAGCGGCTGTCGACCGATCCCGAGGAGGCGTTCGGCCATCTGGTGGAGCTGTCGACCCGAAGCAACGTCAAGGTCGTCGAGCTCGCGGCGGCGATCGTGGCGCGGCGACAGCCCGAGCTGCCCGATGCCCGGGGCGTCGCGCCGGACGAACCGCCCGACATTCCGTCGACAGCGGACTCCTTGGCCGTCACGGCCCTCCCCGTCGATCCCACCGCTCTTCGCACCGAACTGCGGCTGATCGGCACCCGGATCTCCGCGGCGACCAGCTTCGACGAACTGGCGGGTTCGATCACGGTGGCCACGGCGGCCTGGCCCGCGCCCGCGAACGTCATCGTCATGCTGCTGGAGGGCGACGGCGCCCTGCGTCTGGTGGGCGCCGCCGGTTTGTCCGTCACCTCCAGGAGCCAGTGGGACCGGCTGCCCCCGATCGAGAACGTTCCGATCGTGGCGGCGGTGCGAAAGAGGGCACCGGTGTTCCTGTTCGACATGGAGGCGATGTCCCAGCAGTACCCGGTCGTGGCCGATCGTCCACATGAGGCACTGGTGGCGATGCCCTTGACCAGTGGCGATGCCGTGATCGGCGCCCTGGAGGTCACCTGGCCCGAACCCGTGAAGATGGATGAGAGCAAGAGGTCGCAGCTGCTGTGGCTGGCGGGCCCGGCGGCGCGACGGTGCGAGGAGCTGGCCGCGCGCCCGGAGTCGTTCACGGGAACCTCGCTGAGCGAGGACTCGGTCGACGTCGGCCTGGCCTCGATCTTCATGTCGGCGCTGAGCGCCCCGGCGGTCCTGCTGGCGCCGCGGTTCGGCGACGACGGCCGAGTGGTGGACTTCGACGCCGAGCGCGCCAACAAGGCCGCGTCGACGGTCGCGACCACCGCCGCCGGCGGACCGGCCCGGCTCCTGACGGCCCTTCCCGACGTGGGATCGCGGCTGTTGTTTCCCGCGTTCGCCGAGACGCTGAGCGACGGGAAGCCGCGCCAGCTCGGCGACGTCGCCGTGACGACGACGCGCCGCGGCCGCGAGCGAACGTACCATGTGGACGTTCGTGCGAGTCGGGTGTGGAACCGGGTGCTCGTCACCTGGACCGTCGTGCCCGAGGCCACCCAGCGCCACGAGGCGCTTCTGCTGGCCGAGGAGGCGTTCGGCACCGGGGCGTTCTCGCTGAACCTGGAGACCGCCGAAAGCCACTGGACGCCGGGCATGTACCGCATCACGGGGCTCGACCCCGCCAAGGGCGTGCCCCCGCCCGACGCGATCGCCGCGCTCATTCACCCCGAGGACCAGGCGACGCTCCTCGCCGACGCCAACGGTCTGCGCTCGGGAAACACGCTGCGCCGGGAGCTCAGGGGCACCGGCGCCCTCGAGGGCCGGTACTTCATTGTGGAGATTCGCGCCGACCGCACCGCCGACGGCGAGGTGAGCCTCATCCGCGGCGCCTGCCGGGACGTCACCCGGTTCCATCGGCTGCGCACCCGATTGCGGCGGGAACGGGTCTCGGCCGCCGCGTCGCGCGGCGAGCGGGACAAGCTGCGCGGTATCGCCACCGAGATGCTGCGGCCCCTGTCGGCGCACGGCACGACCGCGGGGTTCGACATCACCGGACACCTCCGCCACGGGTCCAACGCCGCGGCTCGCTGCTGGTACGACGTCATGGCGCTTCCCCCCGGCGGTGTCGCCCTCGTCCTCGGTGAGGTGAATGGGGACGACCCGACCGCGGCCATGCTGCTGCTGCGCCACGCCGCCATCGCCTACGCCCTGGCGGGATGGGATCCCGGCGACGGCGTGGCGGCGGCCAACACCCTGTTCGCGTCCCTGGCCCCCGAACGGACGGCCACGATGACGATGGCGCGGTTGGATGACGGATCGCCGACGGTCACCTGGGTCACGGCGGGGCGGTCGGCCCCCGTCGTGGTTCAGGAGGGCCGGGCCGCGCCGCCGGCATCGGGATCGCTGGGACTGCCGCTGGGCGCGTCCCGCTCGGCGTCCTATCCGTCCAATGAGACGCGGCTGGGGCGCGGCGATCAGATCCTCATGTACACCGACGGCCTGCTGGGGGCCGACGGACGAGCGAGGCCCTTCGACGCGCTGTGTGAGGCGGCGACGCGGCGCTCGGCGGACGAGGTCGACCGGGCGCTGCGCGAAGGTCGCGCCGACCCGATCGGGTCCGACGCGGGCCTGCTGCTGGCACGAAGACGGGCCTGACATTTAGTGCCGCGAACGGGTTTAGCCCGGCCGTGTCGGGGTACAACCCTCCCATACCGATGACCACTCGACATGGAACCGGTTTGGAGGCACGACATGGGAAACGTCACCGAAAGCACCACGGTCAACGTCCCGGCCGCGGACGCGTTCGCGCAGTGGTCGAGATTCGAGGAGCTGCCGAGATTCATGGACGGCGTGCGCAACGTGGACATGATCGGCGACGGAATGACACATTGGACCATCGACATCGGCGGAGTGACCCGCGACTTCGACGCGCGGGTGCTGTCCGTCGAGCTGGACAGGCGCGTCGCCTGGGCCTCGGTCGACGGACCGCGTCACGCGGGGAGCGTGGAATTCAAGCCCCTCGGCGACCACGCGACCCAGATCACCGCCGAGGTCGACATCGACCCGGAGGGGTTCGTGGAGAACGCCGCCGACAAGCTCGGGGTCATCAACCTGCGCCTCAAGCGCGACCTTGAGCAGTTCAAGATCCTCATGGAGAACCCCATGAAGCCACGGGACGGGCTCGCATGAGCACACAAGCCTCGCGATCGGTCGCCGCCCTCGTCCTCTGGGGTGGGACGGGCGAGCGACCTTCTGGGTAAGGGGATAAAGGACGGTGCGGTGCGTCATTCAGTTGGTCGCACCGCACCGTCCCTCCGCTCAGCCGTCGACCTTCGGCACCGTCGGACCCGGCTCCAGCAGCGGCGACCACAGGTCGCCGCTCTTCTCCACCCGATCCAGCACATCATTGGGCCCCAAAGGAAGCATTCGGGGGTCGTCGAGTTCGTCCCAGGTCAACGGGGCCGAGACCGTCGCCCGATTCAGGCCCCGCAGCGAGTACGGGGCCACCGTGGTCTTGGCGGCGTTGTTCTGGCTCCAGTCGATGAACACCTTCCCCTCGCGCTCCGCCTTGGGCATGCGCGCGGTCACCAGCGACGGGTGCTCGGTGGACAGTTGGACCGCCACGGACTTGGCGTACGCCGAGACCGTGGCGTCGGTCTGGGTTCCGGCGATCGGGCAGCACACGTGGATGCCGTGCTTGCCGGAGCTCTTGACGTACGGGTCGAGTCCGTCGGCGGCGAAGCGGTCGCGCAGCAGCCGCGCCGTGGCGACGCACTCGTCGAGCCCCGCGCCGCGTCCGGGGTCGAGGTCGGCGATCAGCCGGTCGGGGCGGTCGCTGGAGCGGTGCCCCCGAAAGTGCCACTGTGGCACATGGAGCTCCAGGGCGGCCTGGTTTCCCATCCAGGCAAGCGATTCGGCGTCCTCGGCCACGACGTAGTCGAGCGAGTCGCGTCCCTTGGTGGAGCCCGGCGTGGCGACGTTCTCCGTGCGGACCCAATCGGGCGTGGACTTCGGGGCGTTCTTCTCGTAGAAGGACTTCTCGCCCGTCCCGTTCGGATACCGGATCCGGGTCACCGGCCGGTTGACGATGTGCGGCAACATGACCGGCGCGATGCGACGGTAATAGTCGACGACGTCGCGCTTGGTGACGCCCCCGTCGGGGTACATCACCTTGTCGGGGTGGGAGACGTCGACGTGATGGCTCGAGCGTGGCATGGCGACCCCCTGCCGTGGTGAGCGGTCGGCTTCCCCCCGACCATAGTGGCTGCCAGGGGTCGACCCGGGTCATTCGGCGGCGACGAACAGGTGCGGCACGGCGTCGCGGACCGCCTCGCGCACGATGTCCGACACCGCGTCGACCCGGGCGCTGGCGTCGACATAGGTGAACCCCGCGGCCTCGGGCAGCGATCGGTAGGCGCGATCCAAGGCGCGCAGGCGATCCAGGGGCTCATCGTCGATGCCGCGGGTCTGCACGCGGTGCTGCGCCACCTCCGGTGGCACCGCGAAGTACATGGTGATGTCGGGGCGTTGCAGGCGTCCCAGGCGCCGCCGCACCCAGGGTTCCAGGTCCGGGCACACCATGCGGGTCCTGGCGTATTGGCACACGTCGTAGCGGTCGGCCACCAGGATGTCGCCATTGCCGACCGCGGCCAGATTGGCGTGCCGCAGCCAGGTCTCGGCGCGGATCGTCAGCCGGGGACCCAGCAGCGCGACCGAGTCGGCGCGGCCGAGGCGGCGCGCGGTGTTGCCCATCACGCGGCGTCCGTTGGCGGCCAGGCGATAGCGCACGGGGTGGCCGAGGTCGGCCAGCCAGTCGGTCAGGCGGGCGGCCTGGGTGGTCTTGCCCGCACCGTCGATACCCACGAGTGCGATGGTCGCCGGTCTGGTCGCGAGGGCCATGCCTTCCATGGTGCATGAAGGGCATGGCCACTCTCGGTGACGGTCGATTATCCCTACGTCATGTAGGGCCGGTCAGGACTTCGCGGCCTCCTCGAAGGCGTGCCCCGACTCGGTGTCCAAATAGGTGGTGCCGCGGTTGCGCAGCCAGAAGATGTACACGCCCAGCGAGATCGCGATGGTGACGGTGACGTAGATGATGAACTGCGGCACCATGTTGTCCGCCTTCATCGCCTCGAAGATCAGCGGGGCGGTCCCGCCGAACACCGAGTTGGCCACGGCGTACCCGAGGCCGACCCCCAGCGCCCGCACCCGGGCCGGGAACTGCTCGGACTTCACCAGCGCGTTGATCGACGTGTAGCCCGTCAGGATGATGTACGCGACGGCCAGCAACCCGAAGGTGGCGAAGGGATTGGTGGTCTTGGGCAGGTAGGTGAGCAGGAAGTACGTGTAGATCACGCCTCCGACGCCGAAGAACACCAGCAGCGGTTTGCGTCCGATGCGGTCGGAAATCCAGCCGCCCACCGGTTGCAGGCACATCAGGAAGATCAGTCCGATCAGGTTCACCCAGGTCGCCGTGACCGCCTCGTCGGCGTACGTGCTCTTCACGATGGCGGGGGCGTTGACACTGTACACATAGAACGCCAGCGTGCCGCCCATGGTGATCAGGAAGACCAGCAGCAGCGGGCTCCAGTACTTGGTGAACAGTTCCCGCAGCGAACCCGACTGGCGGTCGGCGCCCGAACGGGTCGCCTCCAGGTGCTCCTCGGACAGGGACTCGTCCATGGAACGCCGCAGCCACAACACGATCAGCGCGGCGACGCCGCCGATGGCGAACGGCACCCGCCACGCCCAGTCCTTCAGCTCGCCGTCGGTGAGGAACGCGAACAGGATCAGCAGGGTCAACTGGGCCAGCACCTGGCCGCCGACCAGCGTCACGTACTGGAACGAGGAGAAGAATCCGCGCTTGGAGCGGGTCGCCGCCTCGGACATGTAGGTGGCCGACGTCCCGTACTCGCCGCCGGTCGCGAAGCCCTGCACCAGGCGGCACAGCATGAGGACGATCGCGGCGAATATGCCGAGCGTGTCGTAGGTCGGCATGATCGCGATGATGAACGAACACGCCGCCATCACCGACACGCTGAACAACAGGGCGCTGCGGCGCCCGTGGCGGTCGGCGTAGCGCCCGAAGAACCACGACCCGACGGGGCGCATCAGGAACGTGACCGCGAAGATCGCGTAGGCGTAGATCCGGGTCTTCGTGTCCGCGGTACCGAAGAACTGCTTCTCGAAGAACGGGACGAAGGTCGTGTAGACGTAGACGTCGTACCACTCCACGAGGTTTCCCGACGAACCCCGCAGGGTGTTGAGAATCGCTCGCCGAGTGCTGGTGGGCGGGGCCAGCGGTGAGGTGGATTCGGGCGGCTGAGTCTTGTCGTCGGGCATGGACACTCCTCGGGCTAGCAGGTGGCCCGTATGTTACGCATCATG
This sequence comes from Stackebrandtia sp., assembly GCF_035643755.1. NCBI lineage: Bacteria > Bacillati > Actinomycetota > Actinomycetes > Glycomycetales > Glycomycetaceae > Stackebrandtia > Stackebrandtia sp. The sequence goes on from NZ_DASQPW010000283.1 coordinate 47,930, forward strand.
GCGCCGATTTCAAGCCTTCCCGAGATGTGACGTATGTGGACGGTCGGTCAGCGGTCACGCTGCGCGATCAGGCGCGCCACCTGGACCTCGAAGTCGGAGCTCACGGTGGCGCCGTGGACCTGGATCACCCAGGAGTCCACGGATGCCATGAACACGTCGCGTGACTTGATCCAGACCGGACGCGTCGGCTCGTAGCCCAGGGCGAGGCTCATGGCCTTCTCTCGGGCGGCCGTCCGATCGTCGCCGACATGGATCTGTTGGGACAGCAGGCGGCCCCGCTGGGTGTGTTCGAAGATCAGTACATGCCAGGGGCCCTCGTCGGTCATGTGGGAATTATGGCCGACGCCCGCGGCGCCGGGGCCGTCACGCGGCGCGGTCGGCCGACGGATGGTCGGGCAGCGGGGCGGCGTGGCGGGGGTCGCGGTCGGTGGCGGCGCGGACGTAGCGCAGCAGCTCGCGGACGATTCCCGCGTTTCCCTGTCCCCAGCCCGTGTGGGGTTCGAGGCGGCTGGGGGTGGCGCGGTGTTCGACATTGGACCAGCGGGCGCCGCGATCGTCGACTGTGGCGTGTTGGAGCAGATCGGCGGCCAGGACGTGGGCGAAGTCGAGGTCGGCGGCGGTGTCGGCCCGGCGATCGCAGGCCAGGGAGAGGACGCTGGCGGTGCCGCAGCAGCGGCCGTTGTTGTCCCAAAAGCCCGGCTCGAGTCGTTGGGGCAGGCCGGATGCGGCGATGGTGTGCCAGCAGGACTCCACCAGAGCGGTCCACTGTGGGTCCTTGGTGAGGGCGGCGAGCAGGCGGAAGGTCTGGGCGTCGCCGGCGGGGCCGTGGCACCAGCCGTAGCTGTAGCGGGGGGTGAGGTCGTTGGGGTGGGGCGGGTCGGAGTGGGGGACCAGGAAGCCGTCGGGCGCGTCCTCGTTGCGGGGCAGGACATCGGCGACACCCGCCAGCGCCAGTTCGGTGAGGTCGGCGCGGCCCGCGGCGTCGCCGACGGCGGCCAGGGCGTACGCGACGCCGAGGGTCCCGTGGGAGAAGTGGTGCATGCGGTACGTGGAGTCCTGGCGCGGTTCCCATTGCACGCCACGGGTTGTCGGCTCCGCGGCATCCACATAGGGCTCCACGGCGCGCACGGCCAGATCCACGTCGCCGCACGCCAGCGCGGCGGTCGCGATGCCCGCGTTGCCGAGCAGCAGCTCGAAGAACTCGCCCCAGCGCCGGCCGTCGAACTCCTCGCGGACCACCGCGAGCGCGCGCGTCGCCGCCACGCGGCTGTCATTGTCTCCCAAGACATCGGCGACGGCGTTCAGGACGAACGCGAAGCCCGATAGTCCACTGTACAGAGAAGAGTCCGCCCCGTCGTCGATGGCGCCCGCGACCGCGCGGGCCCCGCGCAGGGCCGCGTCGCCGTAGCGGTCGTCGCCGAAGTGTCGCTGGCCCTCCAGCATCGCCAGCACCACTCCCGCGGTGCCCTGGTACAGCGAGAAGGCGACGCCGTCGTCGCCGGGCCTGGCGGGCCAGGCCAGCCCGCCGTGCGAGGCGCGCGCCTGACCGAGCAGCCAGTCCAGGCCCTGGCGCCCCAGCGCCTCGACGGCGGGAATCCGGTCGTGCTCCACTGCGGGTCCTCCCGTTGGCGTGACGGCTTCGCGGCCATCAGCGTATCCGCCGCCAAACGGGTTGCCGACGCACCGCAGCGGGCCTAATGTGGCGCCATGACCACGCGGGTGATCGTTCTCAACGGCGGATCCAGCTCGGGAAAGACGGGCATCGGGCGGTGCCTCCAGGCGGTGCTGCCCGAGCCCTGGCTGCTGCTGGGCACCGACACGCTGGTCGAGGCGATGCCCGCGTCGATGACCTCCTCGTCGTCGGGCATCGACGTCGCCGCCGACGGCGAGGTCACGGTGGGGCAGGAGTTTCGGGACGTGGAGGCGGCCTGGATCGCGGGCGTGGCCGCGATGGCGCGCGCGGGCGGCCGCGTCATCGTCGACGAGGTGTTCCTCGGCGGCGCGCGGTCGCAGGAGCGCTGGACGGACGCGCTCGACGGCCTGGACGTGCTGTGGGTGGGGGTGCGCTGCGACCCACGGGTGGCGGCGGGCCGCGAGGCCGCGCGCGGGGATCGGGTGGCCGGGATGGCGGCGTCCCAGGCCGAGCTCGTGCATCGCGGCGTGCGCTACGACCTGGAGGTGGACACCACCGACACCGCGTCGCCGGAGTGCGCCCGCGCCATCGCCGGGCGCCTCGCGTGAGCCAGACTGATGCGATGAGCGGCCACGACGACAACCTCACCGTCGGCGGGACCTCCAGCCTGGTCGGCGTCAGCGTCAAGGCCCTGCACCACTGGGACGCCATCGGACTGGTGCGCCCCAGCCGGCGCACCTGGGCGGGCTACCGGGTCTACTCCAGTGAGGACATCGCTCGGATCCACCGCGTCCTGGTGTACAAGGAGCTGGGGTTCTCGCTGGCCGACATCGGCCGGATCCTGGACGATCCCGCCGTCGACGCCCGCGAGCACCTGCGCAGGCAGCGCGCCCAGCTGGTCGAGCGGGTCACGCACCTGGAGAAGATGGTGGGAGCGGTGGATCGGATGCTGGAGGCGTCGCGAACGGGGATGCGGCTGTCGCCGCGCGAGCAGGTCGACATCTTCGGCGACGACTGGAATCCCGCCTGGGTGGACGAGGCCGGGGAAAAGTGGGGAGACACTCCACAGTGGGTCCAATACGTGGAGCGGGCCAGCGACCTGAGCCCCGCCGACTGGAAGGAGGTCGCCGCCGAGACCCACCAGCTGGACGCCGACCTCGCCGCGGCGCTGCGCGACGGCGTCGAACCCGGCTCGGAGGCGGCCAACGCGCTGGCCGAGCGGCACCGCGCCCTGATGTCGCGCTACTTCGACTGCACCCACTCGATGCACGCGTGCATGGGGCGCATGTTCGCCGGCGACCCCGGCTTCGCCGCGCATTTCAACTCCATGGCCGCGGGTCTGGCGCCGTGGGTGCGCGCGGCGATCTTCGCCAACGCGCGCGCCCACGGCGTCGACCCCGAGACCGCCACATGGGAGTTAACGCAGGCGGTGCTTCCAGTCCAGCTCGACGACCTGGATGCGCTGTGCGAGAGTGCCGTCCCACCGCGTCGTCATGCCCGCGGCGGTGAACGCCTCGACCACCTCGCGGCCCACCGCCAGGCTCGCCGCCTCGCCGTCGGCGTAGGCACCGTAGGCGAGGTAGAGGCTGCCGTCGATGGCGTGCTCGGCGTCCTGCTGGTGGAAGAACACGTAGCCGCGGTCGCCCTCGATGGCCTCGCCGCGGATCTCGGCGGTGCCGCAGCTCATGCAGCAGGTGAAGTTGGTCTTGGCGGTGATCCCGTTGTGGCACAGCTGGTCGAAGACCTCGTTGACGCGATCGGCGTCGGTGACCTCGGGCCAGGAGCGCTGTTCGGCGACCCGCTCCAGCCACAGCGGCTCCAGGATCGCCTCGGCCTGCGGCCTGATGATCGGGTCGTCGGGCTCCGCGCCGTCCATGATGGCCTGGAGGATGTCGTTGTAGGAGCTGTAGCCGTGGTCGATGAAGCGGCGGGCGGTCTGGCGGGCGTAGTCGGCGGCCTCGTCGTCCACGGGGGGAACCAGCTGGTCAGAGTCCTGAAAGGACTGTGTCCAGTCGGCGCCACGCTTCCAGTCGGCCTCCTCGGCGGCCCAGGCCAGGATCAGCGCCGCGACCGTGGCGGGATCGGCCACGGACGTCTCGTACATCTCGGCGCCGTCGCGGTACTCCACGTCGAAGGCGCCATCGCCGTCTCTATATGTCTGGATGAAGCGGCGGGGTAGCTGCGGGACCCGATCCACCACCAGGAAGTGGTTGTCGGCGCCCCCGATGTCTCTCACCAGATTGTTCAACTCGTCGACGGTGGGTTCGGCGACCTCCGGGGAGGTCTCTCGCTCGATGCGGATCGGAAGCCTTTGGCTGCAAGACATCACGAAATTGTAAAGATCTGCCGCCGGCGACTTGACGCCGCCTCGATATTGGTCATATGTTGTATGGGAGCGCTCCCAAAAATGGCCCGCGGCTGCCCAGTCGCGAGGGAAGAGTCGCGCCGATCGCGATTCGTCCGAAAGGGATGGACAAATGACAAGAGTATTGCGCCGCACCCGTGCGGTCGCCCTGGCGGCGGTGTTGGCGCTGGTCGCCACCGCGACCGCCGCGTGCAGCAACGGCGACGACGGACTGGACGCCAACGGCAACATCGTGCTGACCGTCAAGGTCTTCGGCGGCGCGGGTTTCGGCTACGACAACCTGGTCAAACAGTACGAGAAGGACCACAAGGGAATCAAGGTCAAGTACCAGATCGTCACCGACGACTACGACAACGAGTTCCGCCCCCAGATGCTGCAGTGGCTGGAGGCGGGCAGCGGCGCCGGCGACGTGGTCGGCATCGAGGAACAGGGCGTCGGCCAGATGATGTCGCTGTCCGACGCGTGGGCCGATCTGTCGCAGTACGGCCTCAACTCCCGCAAGAAGGACTACCCGTCCTGGAAGTGGGAGCTCGGGCACACCGGCGACGGCAAGCTCGCCGGTTTGGGAACCGACGTCGGCGGCATGGCCATGTGTTACCGCACCGACCTGTTCAAGAAGGCCGGTCTGCCCACCGATCGCGACAAGGTGAGTCGCATGTGGAAGGACTGGGACGGCTTCACCAAGGCGGGCGAGAAGTTCGTCGCCTCCGGCGTCAAGTCGGCGTTCGTGGACAGTCCCAACCAGCTGTACAACACCCGCATGATCCAGGAGGCGGGCAAGGCCGACGGGATCAGCTACTTCGACCGCCACGACAAGTACGTGCTCGGTAAGAACAAGGCGGTGCGCACCGCCTTCGACTACATCAAGACGCTGAACTCCAAGAAGATCATCGGCAAGTACCAGAACCTGTCGGACGAGTGGAAGAAGGCGATGCAGGCCGACGGCTTCGCCACGATGGCCTGCCCCGCCTGGATGATGGGCGTCATCAAGGACACCTCGGGCAAGTCCAACGCCGGAAAGTGGGACGTGGCAACCGTTCCCGGAGGCAGTGGCAACTGGGGCGGCTCGTGGCTCGGCGTTCCCGCGCAAAGCAAGCACCCGGAAGAGGCCGCCAAGCTCGCCAGCTACCTGACGAGCACCTCCAGCCAGGTCACCGCCTTCGAGAAGATCAGCGCCTTCCCCAGTTCCGTCAAGGGCCAGAAGGACCCGAAGGTCGCCAAGCTGAGCGACAAGTACTTCAACGACGCGCCCACCGGCAAGATCATCGGCGACTCGGTGCGCAACTTCAAGCCCGTCTACTTCGGGGAGTTGCATTCGGCGGTGCGGGCCGCCGTCGAGGACGTCCTGTTCGGGATGGTGCAGGGCACCTACTCCCCGAGCGAGGCGTGGCCCAAGTTCGTCAAGGCGGGCCAAAAGGTGGTCGACACCTCCCAGTAGCCGCCAATGGCTCGCCGGGCATGCCCGGCGAGCCATCCCCGCCCGAAAGGACCCCCATGGCCACCACCGCCAAGGTCCCGCCGCGCGGCACCCTCGCCGCCCGCGCCGACCTCAAGGCCAGCCCGTACCTGTTCGTCTCCCCGTACTTCCTGCTGTTCGCCCTGTTCGGGCTGTTCCCGCTCGGGTTCACGCTGTGGGTGTCGCTGTACAACTGGAAACTCGCCGGCGACAAGACCTACGTGGGTTTGCACAACTATCGATTCCTGCTGGGCGATGACGGGTTCTGGGGAGCCGTCACCAACACCCTCGGGATGTTCGTGATGGCGACGGTCCCGCAGCTGGTGCTGGCGCTGCTGCTGGCCAACGCCCTCAACAGGCGGATGCGCGGCCGCCTCGCGCTGCGCATGGGCGTGCTGCTGCCGATGGTCACCTCCGTGGTGGCCGTGGCGATCGTGTTCTCGCAGCTGTTCAGCCACCAGTACGGCATGATCAACTGGTTGCTGTCGCTACTCGGCGTCGACCGGATCGACTGGACGGCGGGCAAGCTTCCATCCTGGACGGCTATATCGGCCATGGTGGACTGGCGGTGGACCGGGTACAACGCGATCATCTACCTGGCGGCGATGCAGACCATTCCCTCCGACCTCTACGAGGCCGCCGCCCTCGACGGGGCGTCCCCGCGGCGCCAGTTCTGGCACATCACGGTGCCGCAGCTCAAGCCGGTCATCGTGTTCACCGTCTTCATCTCCACCATGGGCGGTCTGATGCTGTTCGCCGAACCCATGATGTTCGGCGACGGGCGCCTCGACGGCGGCTCGCGCGGCGACTTCCAGACCATCAGCCTGTACATCGTGCAGGCGTTTCGCGAACGCAACAACTACGGCATGGCCGCCGCGGCGGCCTGGCTGCTGTTCCTGCTGATCATGATCGTGGCGCTGGTGAATTACCTGCTGGTCAACCGGGTGCGAGGTACCAAATGAATCGTCATGCCCCCACTCGACTGTGGAGCGCCAGCCCCCTGACCCGCCTGGCCCTGCTGGTGGCGCTGGTGCTGTCGGTGTGGCCGCTGTACTGGATGGTCGTCATCGCCAGCCGCGACACCTCCGCCGCCAGTCAGGTGCCGCCGCCGTTCCTGCCCGGCGGCAACCTCGGCACCAACGTGCGCCGCGCCCTGGCCGACGAGTCGTCGCACCTGCTGACGGGCCTGGGCAACTCGATCGTCGTGTCGGGCACCGTGACCCTGGCGGTGGTCGTCATCTCCTCGCTGGCGGGTTTCGCGTTCGCGCGGCTGCGATTCGCCGGGCGCACCGGCCTCCTGGTCGTCGTGTTGTTGACCATGATGGTTCCGCTGCAACAGATCGGGATCATCCCGCTGTACATCGCCATGGTCCAGTTGAACTGGGTCAACACCATGCAAGCGGTGATCCTCCCGTTCCTGGTCAACGGGTTCGGGATATTCCTGATGCGACAGTACACAGTGCAGGCGGTGCCCAACGAGCTCATCGAGGCCGCGCGGATGGACGGCGCGTCCACCTGGCGGATCTACCTCAGCGTGGTGCTTCCCGCGGTGCGGCCCGGGATCGCGGTGCTGGCGCTGCTGACGTTCATGCAGAACTGGAACGAGTTCCTGTGGCCCCTGGTGGTGCTGCAACCCGACAACCCGACCGTCCAGGTGGCGATCCGGGGGCTGTCGCAGTCCAATCACGGACAGGACTATTCGATGATCTTCACCGGCACGCTGCTGTCCATCGTTCCCCTGGTGGTGGTGTTCGCCGCCTTTGGACGGCAGATCGTGGGTGGACTGATGGAAGGCGCGGTGAAGGCATGAGCGGTGAATTCGGCCCCGATTTCGTATGGGGCGCGGCGTCCTCGGCATACCAGGTGGAGGGCGCGGTCGACGTGGACGGGCGCGGTCGGTCCATCTGGGACACCTTCGTCGACGAGCCCGGGCGGGTGCTGGACGGCACCACCGCGGCGTCGGCCACCGAGGCGTACACCCGCGTCGATGAGGACGTCGCGGTGATGAAACGCCTGGGGCTGAAGGCGTATCGCTTCTCGGTGTCGTGGTCGCGGGTCGATCCCGACGGCGACGGCCGCGCCAACCAGCGCGGCCTGGACTACTACCGTCGCCTGGTCGACGCCCTCCTGGAGGCGGGCATCGCGCCGTGGATCACGCTGTACCACTGGGATCTGCCGCAGGCCCTCGAGGACGCCGGCGGCTGGCCCGAACGCGACACCGCGCGGCGCTTCGCCGACTACGCCGCCCTCACCTACGAGGCGCTGTCGGACCGCGTGGGCACCTGGATCACCGTCAACGAGCCCTGGTGCGCGGCGTTCGTCGGCTACGCGTCGGGTGAGCACGCGCCGGGGCGCCGCGAACCCGCCGCCGCGGTCCGCGCCGCCCACCACCTGCTGCTCGGCCACGGGCTGGCGGTGGGCGCGCTGCGTTCTCTCGATCCCGGCCCCCGCCTGGCGATCGGGCTCAACCTCTACCCGGTGCGTGCGGTCGGGGACGACGCCGCCGACGCCGCGCGCCGCATCGACGGTGCCCAGAACCGGCTCTTCGCCGACCCGGTCCTGAAGGGACGCTATCCGTCCGATGTGCTGGACGACCTCGCGCCGGTGACCGACTTCGGCCACATCCGCGACGGCGACCTGGAGACCATCAGCCGACCCATCGATCTGTTGTGCGTCAACTACTACAGCCCCTACTACGTCACGGCGCGCTCCGACGGCGCCGCGTCGGTGTCGGCGGCGCCCACCGGGGCGGGCTCGCCGTGGCCCGGCAACGACCACGTCGGTTTCGTGCGCGGCAGCGCCGAGCAGACCTCCATGGGCTGGGACATCGAGCCCGACGGCCTGCGCGAGACGCTGGTGCGGCTCGGCCGCGACTACCCCGGCATCCCGCTGGCGGTGTCGGAGAACGGCGCCGCCTTCGACGATGTCCGCGACGGCGACCGGGTGCGCGACACCCGGCGCCGCGACTACCTGGCCGCCCACATCGACGCCTGCGCCCGGGCCGTCGCCGAGGGCGCGCCGCTGGAGGGCTACTTCGCGTGGTCCCTCATGGACAACTTCGAGTGGGCCTGGGGACTGTCCAAGCGTTTCGGCCTGGTCTACGTCGACTTCGACACCCAGGAACGCCTGGTCAAGGACAGCGGCCGCTGGTACGCCGAAATGATCGCGCGGTCGACCGGCGCCCGTCCGGCAGAATAGGGCGGTACGGACCCAGGCGTTCACACCGAGGAGACCACCGCCATGCGCAAGACACCCGCGCCGACGCTCGACATGGTCGCCGCCCGCGCCGGCGTCGGCCGCGGCACGGTGTCGCGGGTGATCAACGGCTCGTCCCAGGTCTCCGAGCGCGCCCGCGCCGCGGTGCGGCGCGCGGTGGAGGAGCTCGGGTACGTCCCCAACCAGGCGGCCCGCACCCTGGTGACCCGCCGCACCGGCACCGTCGCCCTGGTGATCTCGGAGTCGCAGGACCGGCTGTGGGGCGAGCCGTACTTCGCCGGGGTGATCCGGGGCATCAGCCGCCAGCTGGCGGAGTTCGACCTGCGGCTCATGTTCACCCTCGCGTCGTCCACACAGGAACGCGAGCGGCTCGAGCCGTACCTGCTGGGACACCATGTCGACGGCGCCCTGTTGATCTCGCTGCACGGCGACGACCCGCTGCCGCGTCATCTGCGCGACTCGGGACTGCCCGTCGTTCTGTGTGGCGCCCCGGTGGGCGACCGCAACGTCGCCTATGTGGACAGCGACAACGGCGGCGGCGCCCGCCGGGCCGTCGAACATCTGCTTTCCCAAGGTC